>CAVJKK010000097.1:4693-5696 GCA_963649855.1 Anaerovoracaceae bacterium | reverse complement strand
AGTTGTAGGACGCAAACTCCGCGAATACATGACAGCAATGAAGCCTGTACTGTAAGGCATTTTGTAAAAAGTCAGATAAAGTCTGAACAATAAAAATCCCCCGCCATGTGCTAAACGCACAGAACGGGGGATTCTTTTTATATATTATCATCTGCTACCGTATTTTAATCTGCATAGTAAACGTAGTTTTCTTTTCTCGGGGCTGCTTTTGCTTCTCCGCCTTCGGCTTTGTAGCCTAACGCAACGTGACCGATTCCTTCGTAGTCGCCTTCGATGTGCAGGTCTTTTAAAATCTGTTTACCGAAATCGCTCTCAAATTCTTCACGGGCACGATGAATCCAGATTGAACCAAGACCAAGCGCTGCCGCTGCGTTCAGAAGATTGCCCATGACAAGCGTACCGTCATAGACGTGGTTTGCCGCTTTTTTGTCTGCGAGAACAATTAAGATTACCGGCGCACCGTAGAAAGGGTCGCGGTCAGACGGAAGTCCGGCAATTTTTGCATTTTCAATGCGAAGTTTTTCGCGCAGGTCTTTGTTTGTAACTGCAATGATGATTGCAGACTGCAGGTTCTTGCCGCTCGGAGCGTAAGTTCCTGCTTCGAGAATCTGGTCAAGGTCTTCCTTTTTTACCATTTCCGCCGTAAATTTGCGGCAGCTGCGGCGGTTTTTTAAAACGTTGATTGTTTCATTCATTTTATAACTCCTGAAAAAAAAGTATGCTGTTATTATAGCAGATCTTCCCAGTCTTCACCTGTCATTGCTTCCAGTTCTATTTGTGCCTCTGGGTCACCGTAGCGAGCCCTGTTGCAAAGGTCGTAAAAATCGTCAGGGAGTCCCGCATAGTTGAAAAAGTCAGAAGGATTTTTTTCCTTCTTTTTATCTTTATCTTTCCCCGAGAAAAAGTCAGAAAACTTTGCGCTTGAATTGTAAATGTCGTTGTCAAAAAATCCCATAAAAACCTCCATCAGAACACAGATTTCCCGCGCCTGTGGCTTTAGTAT
>CAVJKK010000097.1:0-4683 GCA_963649855.1 Anaerovoracaceae bacterium | reverse complement strand
GTATAGCACGCTTTGAGTGACATATATCTTCCCTATGATAATTTTTTTATATCTGAGAAAAATCTGCTTGCTTTATAATTTAGTTTGATATAAAACTATTTTTAATGCGGGAAGAATACATGCGCCGTGCCATTGAACTGGCAGAAAACGGCAGAGGCTTTACAAATCCAAATCCGCTGGTTGGAGCGGTAATCGTAAAAGACGGAAAAATCGTGGCGGAAGGCTGGCACCACAAATACGGCGAGCTTCATGCTGAACGCGATGCCCTTAGAAATGCGCGGGAAAACAATGTTGACGTGCGCGGGGCAACGATTTACGTTACGCTTGAACCATGCTGTCACACGGGCAAACAGCCGCCCTGTACTCAGGCAATCCTTGAAAGCGGAATAAAAGAAGTAGTTTACGGCAGCCGTGACCCGAATCCGCTTGTAAACGGCAAGGGAAAAAAGATTCTCGAAGACGCTGGAATAAAAGTTACGGCAGATTTTCTGCGCGAAGAATGTGATGCACTGAACCCTGTTTTCTTCCATTATATAAAGACGAAAATGCCTTATGTGATTGTAAAATACGCAATGACGGCAGACGGGCAGACGGCAACCTTTACTTCAGAAAGCCGCTGGATAACCGGGCACAACGCAAGACAGAACGTTCATAAGACAAGGACTAATGTAATGGCTGTTCTGACGGGAATCGGAACTGCAAAAAAAGACAATCCCATGCTCAACGTGCGCCTTGACGACAACGCAGAGCACAGACAGCCGGTGCGCGTAATTTTAGACAGTCATTTAAAGCTGAATCCCGAAAGCGCGCTTGTAAAGACGGCAAAAGAAATTCCGGTGATTGTCTTTTGCAAGAATGAACTGACGGAAACGGAATCAATCAAAAAGCGCGTGCTTGAAGGCTGCGGCGTAAAAGTAATCATGACAGAGCCGGAGAAAAACCATTCGATTCTGTATGCGCAGTTAAAAGCCCTCGGCAAGATGGGAATTGACTCCGTGCTGGTAGAAAGCGGCGGAACGCTCAACGGAAGTTTCTTCTTTGATGAAAAAGGGCTCGTGCAGGAAGTTGACGTCTACATCGCGCCGAAGATTTTCGGAAACGACGGGCACACGATCTACACGCCGGTACGCGGCAAGGGAATAGAACTTCCATCGCAGTGCATAAATCTGGGCAAGCCGGAAGTCGAGTTCTTCGGGGAAGATATTTTACTTAAGTATACGCTTTAAGCTGGAGAAAAAATGTTTACGGGAATAGTTGAAGAAACAGGAACAGTCAGCTCGATTCAAAAAAACGCTGCTTCCATGGTGATTGGCATAAACTGTTCATTCGCAGGGGAACTTGCCTCAGGCGAAAGCGTTGCAGTGAACGGCGTGTGCCTGACAGTCACGCAGAAGACGCGGGAAGGCTTTACAGCCGACGTTACGCCGGAGAGTTTCAGGCGGACGGCTCTGGGAGACTTGAAAAGCGGCAGCCCTGTAAACTTAGAGCGCGCGATGAAAGCGGACGGACGGTTTGGCGGGCACATCGTGAGCGGACACATCGACGGAACGGGAATTATTGCGGGGGCAGTGCACGAGCAGAATGCCGTAAACGTAAAGATTGCGGTAGACAGTTCACTCGGGAAGTACATAATTGAAAAAGGTTCAGTCTGCGTTGACGGAATCAGTCTTACGGTTGCAGGCGTGGAAAGCAGCAGCGGAGAGACGGTTTTTGAAGTCGCCGTAATCCCTCACACATGGCAGAACACGACGCTGAGCAGAAAAAACAGCGGCAGCAGGGTGAACATCGAATGTGATATAGCAGGCAAATACATTGAACATTTCTTGAACTGGAACGGCGGGGGCGCAAAAGCTCCGGAATCAGCAGAAACAATGGACGAAGAAACACTGAACAGTTTTATGAGCAGTTTTCCGAGTTTTCACTAAAGCGACAGGAGGAACTATGGCAACAAGTTTGAACACGATAGAAGAAGCACTTGAAGATTTAAGGGCTGGCAGGATGATAATGGTAACCGACGCCGAAGACCGCGAAAACGAAGGCGACCTTATCTGTGCGGCACGGTTTGCAACTCCCGAAATCCTTAACTTTATGGCGAGCAGGGCAAAGGGATTAATCTGTATGCCGATGAGTGCGCAGATTGCAAAAAAGCTGGACTTTGCGCAGATGGTTGCGGACAACACGGACAATCACGAAACGGCATTTACGGTGAGCGTAGATCACATAAACACGTCGACGGGAATCAGTGCGTATGACCGTTCACTTACGGCAATGGCAGTCGTAAACGCAGAATCAAAACCTTCGGATTTCAGAAGACCGGGACACATGTTCCCGCTGGTTGCAAGGGAAGGCGGCGTTTTTGTAAGGACAGGCCACACGGAAGCGACGGTAGATTTCTGTCGTCTTGCAGGGCTGGAAGAAGCGGGACTCTGCTGCGAAATCATGAGCAGTGACGGACACATGGCACGTCTGCCGGAACTTAAACGCATGGCGCAGGAATGGAAGCTGAAACTTGTCAGCATTGAACAGTTAATCAGATACCGCAAAAGACATGAACAGATTGTAGAAAAAGTTGCAGAAGCAAATCTTCCGACAAAATACGGTAACTTCAAGATGATCGGCTTCCTGGACAAAATCACGGGAGCAGAACACGCCGCACTCGTAATGGGAAACGTAGGTTCTTCAGGTGCAGGCTCTGCGGACGAAAGCATTTTGTGCCGGGTTCACAGCGAATGTCTGACGGGCGACACGTTCGGTTCGTTGAAGTGCGACTGTGGAGATCAGTTTGCGGCAGCAATGACGAAGATTGCGCAGGAAGGCAGGGGAGTTCTTCTGTACCTCAGACAGGAGGGCAGGGGAATCGGACTCTTAAACAAAATCAAGGCGTATGCGCTGCAGGATCGCGGGATGGACACGGTTGATGCGAATCTTGCGCTGGGACTTCCGGCAGATGCGCGCGACTACAACTGCGGAATCCAGATGCTCAAGGCACTGGGAATCAAAAAAATCCGCCTGCTCACGAATAATCCGGACAAAATCAACCAGATTAACGACAGCGGCACGGGAATAGAAATTACAGAAAGAATCCCGCTGGCAGTACCAACGCGCCCGCAGGACATACAGTACCTGACAACCAAGCGCGTAAGAATGGGACATTTCCTGTAATACTGGCGCACTAAACGGCATAAATAACAGACTGAATTGATTTTTATATATTATGTAATTTTAGAAAAAGGCACAGAAAAATGCTAATAGCCGTAGCCAAAGTTCTGACACAGACGCGTCTGTACGACCTCGTGTCGTACCAAGAAACTTGCGTTTCTTGTGGAATTACAGTCTTTAGCGCCATCCGTGGCGCAGTCTTGCAGTTGCGCCGGTTGAGCTTGTCGAAACCAAGCACTCGTGGCAGGTTTTTGGCGAGAGGCTATTTGATAATAGACAGTATGCCTTTTTCTAACAGTTGACTTAATTGTAAGAATCAAAATCAGTCTGACAAAAGGAGTAAAAAATGAACATTATTGAAGGAAAATTAGTATCGGACGGAAACCCGAAAATCGCAATCGTCGCAGCCCGCTTTAACGAATTCATCGTCAGCAAACTGATAGAAGGAGCCCGCGACGGACTTTTACGCCACGACGTAAAGGAAGAAAACATCGACCTCTGCTGGGTTCCGGGCAGCTTTGAAATCCCGGTTGCAGCAAAACACCTTGCAGAAAGCAAAAAGTACGATGCAATAATCTGCCTCGGCGCAGTAATCCGCGGTTCAACAAGCCATTACGACTACGTCTGTGCAGAAGTTTCAAAAGGAATCGCGCAGGTTTCCATGAACACGGGGCTGCCGGTTCTCTTTGGCGTTCTTACGACAGACACAATCCAGCAGGCAATCGAACGCGCAGGCACAAAAGCCGGCAACAAAGGCTACGACTGTGCCCTGAGCGCCCTCGAAATGATAAACCTTTTCAAGCAGATGTAAGCTTGAAAAGCGAACAGCACACATTGAGTTTGAACGAAACATGCCTCAATGTGTGTCTTTCATAATCCGCCCTAGTATTGTTCCTCCCAGTCGTCGCCGAATTCTTCTTCCATTTCTTCTATTGCAGACTCGTCGCCAGCCATTGCCTCGTCGTGCAGTGCACCGTAGTAATTGTCATAATCGTTGTCAAACGGTCCTGAGTAGAGACCTGAGTTCTTCTTCTTTTTGTCAGAATCAGAAGAACTGGCACCAAAAAATAAATCATTGAAAAAACCCATAAAATCCTCCTTTGCTGCGGATAACTAATTCTAACACGTAATAGTCATAAGTGATTATTTTTTTTATCATACTCGAAGTTAAGATTTTGCGTCAGCAAAATCGAATCCGTGTGACAATTACCCTATTTTTACGCCCTGAAATCAAGATTTATTAGAATACAGCACGGATAAGCATCGTCTAGATTACCTTAAAAGCTCTTCTAAAAATCTGCAATTCTTCCTTGAAAACCCTTCTAAAAATATGCATAATTTAATTATGTTAAAGCGAAAAGCATATAATTTTCTTGATGAGTGGCGGAAGACAAAAAAAAATGAGTGTCTGCTTATAAAAGGTGCAAGGCAAATTGGAAAAACTTTTCTTGTTCACCAGTTTGGAAAAGAAAACTATGAAAGTTTTATTGAACTCAATTTTGAAAAAGAACCTGAACTAAAATC
>CAVJKK010000096.1:0-5701 GCA_963649855.1 Anaerovoracaceae bacterium | reverse complement strand
GCACCGGGAGCGGGCTTCGGCAAAAAAGGCTATTTCCGCCTTGCCTACTGCGTAAGCGAAAAGACAATCATCGGTAGCGAAAACGCCTTTATAGAAGCTGGAAAATAACAGGGAGATTGAAATATGAAAATTTTAATGGTAACCGCGGAGGCTGTGCCTTTCGCAAAGACCGGCGGACTTGCCGACGCTGTTTCGGCACTTGCCGGAAGTCTGAGTAAACTCGGGCACGACGTAAAAATCGTCATGCCGCGCTATTATAAAATCGACCGGCGGACTCTTGAAAAAATTGAAGGACCGCTCGGAGTTCCGGTCGGGACGGGGCAGGAGTGGACTGCCGTCTATTCAACGACTTTACCGGGCTTTGACAAGGTTGAAGTTTATTTTCTCGACCATGAAAACTGTTTCGGACGCGACGGAGTTTACGGAACAAAGGCAGAACCGGACTTTTCTGACAATCCCTACAGATTCAGCCTTTTGTGCCACGGCGCACTGCAGGTCTGCAACAAACTCGGCTGGTTTCCGGACATCGTTCATGCACACGACTGGTCTGCTGCCCTTGCGCCGGTTCTCGTAAAGCATGTCTGCAGAGGTCAGAGCGCGTTTAAAAATACGGCAAGCGTGTTCACGATTCACAACATGGGCTATCAGGGCGTTTACGGCAAGGAAAAGTTTGCCGACCTTGGAATCGACTGGAACCTTTACTATGGAGCGGGCTTTGAACGCCACGGAGCAATCAACTTTCTTCAGGCGGGAATCTCGTGTGCGGACATGGTAACGACGGTCAGCCCGACTTATTCAAAGGAAATCCAGACGACAGAAGGCGGTTTCGGACTCGACGGACTTCTGCGCGTAAGGAGCGACGTTGTAAAGGGAATTGTAAACGGCGTTGACACAGAAATCTGGAATCCCGCAAAAGACAGCCTGATTCCGGCAAAATATTCCGTAAAGGACATGAGTGGCAAGGCAGAATGTAAAAAGGCGCTGCAGGAATATTTCGGACTTCCGGTAAGGGCGGACGTTCCAGTTGTCGGAATGATCGGGCGTCTTGCAAGTCAGAAAGGAATTGCGGAAGTCCTTGCACCGAATTATGGAAGTCTCTGGGGAATCTGTTCTTCAATGGACGTGCAGTTCGTTCTTCTCGGAAGCGGTGAAAAATGGGCGGAAGATGAAATCAATTCGCTTCAGTCTAAACTTCCGAATTTCCGTGCGAAAATCGGCTATAACGAAAAACTGAGCCACCTGATTGAAGCCGGTTCAGACTTTTTCTTAATGCCAAGTCAGTATGAGCCGTGCGGTCTGAACCAGATGTATTCTGAACTTTACGGAACTCTTCCGATCGTGCGCCGCACCGGAGGACTTGCAGACACCGTCAGAAACTACAACGAAAAGACGGGAGAAGGCACGGGCTTTATGTTCGACCAGCTTACCCCGCAGGCAGTTTATGACACTGTCGGCTGGGCAGTGTGGGCATACTACAACAAAAAAGACCACATCAGAAAAATGCAGAAAGAAGCGATGAGTCAGGACTTCACCTGGACAAAAAGCTGTCGCAATTACGAAGAAGTCTACAGAGAAGCCCTGTTCCGCGGCTGCGGAATAAAAGACGCACCACTGGGGAATTCATGAAATTTGCTTCAAATGATATAAAAAGATTTTTACTCGTCGTGCTCGGCGGCTTTTTGATGGCGATAAACATCGTAACTTTCGTACAGTCGGGAGACCTTTTTCCCGGCGGATTTACGGGAATTACGCTTCTGCTTCAGGACGTTTTTCTGCGCTTCTGGGGAATCCATCTTCCGTATTCTCTTGTGGTGTATGCTTTTAACGTTGTGCCGGTGTGGATCGGACTTAAGTTCATCGGGAAAAAGTTTACGCTTTTAAGCGTGGTGATGATTTTAATTTCAGGTCTTTTTACAGACCTCCTGACCGACGTTGAATGGCTTCACGTTACGAGCGACATCCTTCTGTGCGCAGTTTTCGGCGGAATCCTGAATGCGGTTGCCGTCGTGTGCTGTCTTTTTGCAGAAAGTTCTTCCGGCGGAACAGATTTTATAGCAATCTTTATTTCCGAAAAAACTGGGCGGTCATCGTGGAACCTGATTTTCGGCTTTAACTGCATCGTTCTTTTTGTTGCGGGGCTTCTCGTCGGCTGGGACAAGGCTCTGTATTCGATAATATTTCAGTTTACGTCGAGCCAGGTGACGACAGTCCTCTACAAAAAATATTCAAAAATCACGCTGCTCATAATCACCGACAAAAGCGATGAAGTCTACGAAAAAATCCGTGAACTGACGAATCACGGCGCAACGGTTTTTGAAGGCAGGGGAGAATATTCAGGCAAAACGCACAAAATGGTTTATACGGTAGTTTCGGCAGCAGAGAGCGGCAACCTTGAAAAAGAACTGCGCGCCACCGACCCGGACGCATTCATAAACGTACTGGAATCAAAAGACATACTCGGCAGATTTTTCCGCCGTCAGCCGGATTAGCCGCTACTACAATTTCAGTCAAGAATTGCTTATAATAACGGTCGGGAAAAAATATGACACAGACTTTTACAAACTGGACGGATTATGACAACTGGCTTGTCCTCAACTATGAACAGTATGCGGTTATTTCTTTGAATGAAGAAAATTCAATCATCACCGCAGAATACATCAAAAAGGAAGACTGGGAAAAACAGCAGCGCGAAGCGGAAACAGCACAGACGCAGGCTTCTGCCGCAGCTGAACCTTCTGCGTAAAAAAAATTTTGTCTTTTCTGCATTTTGTGATTATTTTGAAACTGTAAGAAAAATCGTAAATGATCTTCGATGACTGGAGGTGGTTATGAATTTTGAACAGTTTACTTTAAAGACTCAGGACGCACTGCAGGAAGCAAGCAGCCTTGCCCAGCAGAACGACAACCCTGAAATCTCCCTTGAACACATTTTAGTTGCCCTGCTCGAACAGAAAGACGGACTTGTAAAACCGGTTGTTGAGCGGATCGGTGTAAATGCTGAAAATCTCCTTGCAGAAGCAAAAAACAATATGGCAAATCTGCCGAAAGTGAGCGGAGACGTTCAGCTCAGTCTTTCACAGAGTGCGCAGAAAGTGCTCGCAAAGGCAGAAAAAGAAATGGCAGCATTAAAAGACCAGTTTCTGTCCGTTGAACACGTTCTTCTTGCAATGAGCGAAAGTGACGGCACAACGGGAGAACTGCTGCGCAAAAACGGAATCACGCGGGAAGCAATCCTTGAAAGCTTAAAATCTGTACGCGGAAATCAGAGCGTAGACAGCCAGGACCCTGAAAGCAAGATGCGTTCCCTTGAAAAATACTGCACGGACTTAACCGCGCGCGCCCGTCAGGACAAAATTGACCCGGTAATCGGCCGTGACGAAGAAATCCGCCGTGTAATGCAGGTTCTTGTGCGCCGTACAAAAAACAATCCTGTTTTAATCGGTGAACCCGGTGTAGGAAAGACGGCAATCGTAGAAGGACTTGCCCGGAGAATTGCCGCCGGAGACGTCCCGGAAAGCCTAAAAAACAAACGGCTCTTAAGCCTCGACATGGGAAGCCTCGTTGCCGGTGCAAAATACCGCGGAGAATTTGAAGAGAGGCTCAAGGCGGTAATCAGCGAAGTTTCAAAGAGTGAAGGGCAGATAATCCTCTTCATCGATGAACTTCACACAATCGTCGGAGCCGGTGCGAGTGAAGGCAGCATGGACGCTTCAAACCTCTTAAAGCCTGCACTTTCGCGCGGTGAACTCCACGTAATCGGTGCAACAACCCTCAACGAATACCGCAAATATATAGAAAAAGACAGCGCACTTGAGCGAAGGTTCCAGCAGGTGCTGTGTGCAGAGCCGACGGTGGAAGACACAATCGCGATTCTGCGCGGACTTCGCGACAAGTATGAAATTCACCATGGCGTAAAAATCAACGATGAAGCACTCGTTGCAGCGGCAGAACTTTCAAACCGCTACATTACGAACCGTTTTCTGCCAGATAAGGCGATTGACCTTGTAGACGAAGCCGCAAGCCGACTCAAGATGGAAATTGAAAGCGAACCGACGGCGCTCGACCAGCTTGAACGCAAAATCCTTCAGCTTCAGATTGAAAAGCAGTCACTTTCAAAGGAAGACGACAAGGCAAGCATTGAACGCCTCAAAAAACTTGAAAAAGAACTTGCAGACTACACGAACCGGCGCGACACCATGAAAATGGAATGGCAGAACGAAAAGGCTCAGATTGACAAGACCCGCAAATTGAAGGAACAGCTTGAATCCGCACGTTTTGAGATGGAAAAGTTCACCCGCGAAGGAAATCTTGCAAAGGCGGCGGAGTACAAATATTCCCTCATTCCTGACCTTGAAAAACAGCTTGCAGAAAGTCAGGCGGCGGATGAAAAGCGCGTGTCTGCGGAAGACGAATCTCTTTTGAGGCAGGAAGTTACGGAAGAAGACATTGCCCGCGTCGTAAGCGTGTGGACGGGAATCCCCGTAAGCAAGATGCTCACGAGCGAAAAGCAGAAATACGTTCAGCTTGAAGAAGTCCTGCACAAACGCGTAATCGGGCAGGACGAAGCCGTAAAAGTTGTAAGCGATGCAATCAGACGAAACAAGGCAGGCTTAAACGACCCTGACAGACCGCTCGGAAGTTTCATGTTCATCGGACCTACGGGTGTCGGCAAGACGGAACTTGCAAAAACCCTTGCGGACTTCCTCTTTAACGATGAAAAGGCACTCACGAGAATCGATATGTCTGAATACATGGAAAAGTTCAGCGTGTCACGGCTGATTGGAGCGCCTCCGGGATATGTCGGCTATGATGAAGGCGGACAGCTGACGGAAGCAGTGCGCAGACGGCCGTATTCGGTAATTCTGTTTGATGAAGTCGAAAAGGCACACCCCGACGTGTTCAACGTTCTTCTGCAGGTACTCGACGACGGACGGCTGACAGACGGACAGGGAAGGCTCGTAGACTTCAAGAACACGATTATCATAATGACGTCAAACCTCGGCAGTTCAGAAATACTTGAAGCAGGTGAAAACGGAAAGTTCGACAGCCCGGAATTAAAGCAGACTATAGACACGCTTTTAAGGAAGCAGTTCCGCCCGGAGTTTTTGAACAGAATTGATGAAATCGTTATGTTCAAGCGGCTGGAAAAATCAGTCATCAGCGGAATCGTTACCCTGCAGCTTAACAAAGTGTGCGAACGCCTTGCAGACCGCCGCATAAAACTTACGTTTGACCAGAAAGCCGTAGACTTTTTATGCGAAGCAGGCTACGACCAGAATTTTGGTGCACGCCCTGTAAAGCGCGCAATCCAGAACTACGTTGAAAATCCTCTTGCAAAAGAGATTCTCTCCGGCAGATTCGGCGAAAACGAAGAAATAAAACTTACGGCAGGCACAGACGGAAAACTGACTTTTGCTTAATCTGTCCGCTTACCCCTTGACACTCGTCTTCGTAACATTTTATTATTCGGTCAGACAGTGTTATTTCCAAAAGGGGAGTAGTTATCCTCGCAGAATCAACAACCGGCTTTTTTAAGTCTGGTTCTGTGGCTTCAATCATAGAAGAAACAAGACCTTTTGTTCACAGAAGTTCATTTTAGAACTTATGCGGGCAAAAGGTCTTTTTTTTAGTTTTTCATTTGTACTAAGGAGGAAAAAATGGAATTCTGGAGTTCACTTGGTGCGTATTTCATGCAGGGATT
>CAVJKK010000095.1:5211-5710 GCA_963649855.1 Anaerovoracaceae bacterium | reverse complement strand
CAGATGAAGAGCTTGCTTTTTCACAGAATTGCCTTAAGCAAAAATAAAGAAGAAGTCTTAAAAATCAGCAAAAACGGACTTAGCCTTCAAAATCCGAAAGATTTGGTAAAAGACCCGTATGTTCTTGAGTTTTTGGGAATTCCTGAAAAAGAAGTTTATCTTGAAGGCGAACTTGAACAGAAAATCATAGAAAATCTTGAAACCTTTCTTCTGGAACTGGGACGAGGTTTTGCCTTTATTGGCCGTCAGTACAAAATGCAGATTGGAAGCCGTCAGTTTAAAGTTGACCTTGTTTTCTACAATTACATTTTAAAATGTTTTGTTCTGATTGATTTAAAGCGTGGTGAAATTGAACATAACGATGTTGGACAGATGAATATGTATCTGAATTATTTTAAAAGTGAAAAATGTTCTACTGATGATAATCCACCAATCGGAATAGTTTTGGGAGCCTACAAAGACCAGCTTTTAATGGAATATGCGACACAGGGGCTTGAAA
>CAVJKK010000095.1:2965-5162 GCA_963649855.1 Anaerovoracaceae bacterium | reverse complement strand
AGAAGAGCTGGAGGCAGAATTAGAAAAACTTTTGGAAAAGGATGAAAAATAAAGGCTAGAAATCGCCACAGTGCAAGGCAAGTAGAAATTACGTCAGTAATTTCGAATCCGTGTGAGTCGCAACCTTGCGGTTGCTTCCCGAGTTTTGTTCCAGCCTCCGCACCGTAACTTCCCGCAAGAAATACCACGCATTTTCTGGACCGCAACAGGACAGCGCGCGCCTTTTTTGCAAAAATAATCATTATTCCAGCTTATAGTCTGTTCGCAATGTGCGCGGTGATAGCTCGCACACTGCGCGGTGATGGTTCGCACACTGCGCGCTGATGGTTCGCACATTGCGCGCTGATGGCTCGCACGTTGCGAGCTGATAGTTCGCACCGTGCGAGCTAATGGCTCGCGCGTTGCGCGGTGGTGGCTCGCGCAATGTGAATTATTTTTAGTCCGCCTTTTTTACGCTGAAACTGAAAAACTTTCTAAAATCCACAAGTTTTTCAGTTTTAGACCGAAAAACTTGTGGATTTAGCAATGCTGAGGGAAGCCTCCAAAGACTAACACGTTCGGAGTAACGCTGCTTCTACCCATTCTCGCATAAAAAAATCCTTCCGTTCGTGGAAGGATTTTTTGTTTTTATTCTGTCTTTTACCTTAATTTCGGGCTTTTAGAATTTTGCTTTTCTTAAGCGGACTTCTTCGATGTCTTCGCAGAAGAGTTCGCGCAGGTCGTTCAAGCCGAGCGCCATGAGTGCCATGCGGTCAATTCCCATACCCCACGCAAGAACAGGACAGTCGAGTCCCTGTGCTTTTGTAACTTCCGGGCGGAAAATTCCGGCACCGCCAAGTTCAAACCAGCCCAGAACCGGGTGTTTGATGTGAACTTCTACAGACGGTTCTGTAAACGGGAAGTATCCCGGAACGTATTTTACTTCGGTTGCGCCGGCAACTTCTTTTGCAAACATTTCGAGCATGCCGAGCAGAGTGCGCAGATTTACGTCGTTTCCTGCAATAATTCCTTCTGTCTGGTAAAAGTCTGAAAGGTGGGTTGCATCAACTTTGTCATAGCGGAAACAGCGGACAATACCAAAATATTTGCCCGGAACTTTCGCCTTGTGCAGCTGATGTGCAGAAAGAACTGTTCCCTGTGAACGGAGGACTAAGCGACGTGTAAATTCGTGGTCAAATTCATAATTCCAGCCACGGCTTCCCGTGTTTCCGCCGTTTTTATGTGTTTCTGCAACGTTAGAAAGCCACGGTTCTTCAATTGATTTTGCGTGTGTCGGATTCTTGATGCGGTAAACGTCGTGAATGTCGCGCGCAGCGTGGAACTGTGGCATGAACAGGGCGTCGCCGTTCCAGAATTCTGTTTCTACGAGCGGACCGTCATATTCTTCAAATCCGAGTGAACACAGCTTGTCTTTTACGTGTTCAAGGAACTGAACGTAAGGATTTGTGCGGCCAGGAATGATTCTTGCCGGCGGAATTGCAATGTTGTATCCGCGGAACGTGCCTTTTTTCCAGTCACCCGTTTCAAGCATTTTCGGAGTAAGTTCACCGATTTCGTTTCCAGTGATTCCGGCTTTTTTGAGTGCTTCTACAACTTCCTTAAGTCCGTTTGCAAATTTATAGATTACTGTTTCGCGGTCAACAATCTTGAAAGCGCTGTCTGCAGCTCCGCGTTTTTTTGCATAGTTTGCGATTGCTTTCTGTTCATCTTCCGAAAGTTTTGAGCTTTCAAGCTGTCCGTTTTCTGCCTCTGCCGCTTTTTTAAGAAGTTCGCGGGCAAGCGTAATTCTTGCAGGAGTCTGTGCGCCCGTGTATTCGGCTTTTTTTTCTGCGTTCATCTTTAAAACGCCGTCTTTTGAAAGCGGTCCGAATGCTGAACCGACGTCTTTCTGTTCAAGACCTGTTCCGGCTGCAATTTCCGGCAGGGTTTTAGCACCGTTTTCCTTTACGTAAGAAATGATTTTTTCTTCCGGCGTGCCTTCTGCTGCGTACTTACGGCCTAAATCTGTAATTTCGTAAAAAGTGTGCGGTGTGCGGCGTGCAACGTTCAGGAGATTTTTTCCGCCGAGCCAGCTGAATGCCTGATTTGCGTGTCCTTCTTTGTAGCCGAGTTCATTCTGAAGTTTTTCTGAACTCAGTTCATCTTTTTCCGTGTATTTTAAAAGAACTTTTATTTCGAGCGGGTGAAGGTTTTTAAT
>CAVJKK010000095.1:0-2934 GCA_963649855.1 Anaerovoracaceae bacterium | reverse complement strand
ATGTTCTGAATATCCATTTTTAATTCCATGTGATTTTCATTCTGCCGAACAAAAATCTGATTTTTATTTATTTTCTGTAAAATTGTCTGTAAAAAATATGAGCCAGTCTCTATTTCTGAAACCAGCTCATCTCTATCAGGATTTTTGAGTACCTCTAAAAAGCAAAGATTTTAGAGACGCCTTTTCTATCTCTGAAATCTTACATAAGACTGGTACATAGCCCACTTGAAGCCTGTCTTTTCGTCCTTGTAATATTTTACGCTGTCGCGTTTCAGATATTTATAGCCGAAATATTCTTCATGCTGATCCTGAAAATCTTTCAGAACTGCAAGTGCCGTATTCATTGCTTCGCCCTGATCAAAAGCAACTGCGTGGCAAGTGTAGTACAGGCGTACTTCGTCAGTGAGCGGTGTATATTGAAGTTCAACTTTTGCAGTTTTATTCGTTACATGCTGATCTTCTGGAATAATTGTTTCTATAACTGAAGACGGTTCTTCTTTTAAAAATTCACTAAAGTCATCCGCAAAAAGAGCAGCAGACAGACACAGCAGAACGGCTGCAAAAGCAAATATTTTTTTCATAAATTGTTCCTCCAGATTCAATTAGTTTTAGAGTTCCCTCTAAAGTTATCTCTAGAACGTTTCGTAATTTAATATTCTATCTGTTTCCATAAAAAAATCAAGCATAACCCGGTAACGCCCGGCGTCCACCCCTATTACGGGAGAAGCACACAGCAGAAGTCTGCCCGAAATTTCCTTCGGTTTGTTTTTTATGTGCTGGCGCCAGTATTCGCGGACTGCGTTTTTCATCGCCTGGGCACATGCTTCCTGAATTCCGTCGAATCCGTCTTCAAGTTTTCCGTATCCCAAACCACGGACTTTCGGATTTGTTACTGTCTGCCACGATTTATAAAGGTTCATCTGAAAATCGCTGCGGTCAAATTCTACGCGGCAATAAAGCCTGTCGTCTTTGAATGCTGAATTTTTATATTGAATTGACTTCAGTTCGCCGTCCGTCAGCTTCTGAACCGGCTCAAACTCAAGATATTCTTTTACGGCGCGCGCCTTGTCTGAGGGAGTGTATTCAACTTTCCAGCCGTACAACATTCCTTCAATAAAAAACGGTGCGATTTTTTTCAGCCTTTTTACGGGAATTGAATACGGATTTTCTGCAGTACTTTCAGTCTGAGGGGGATTTTCAAAATCAATTGTCCCTTTGTCCCAGTCAATTCCGGGATAAGATTCTTTTTCCGCCCAGAGAAGAAGCTGAATCCGCTGCTCCTGATTAACGCCCTGCGCACGGACAGAAACTGTTGGAAAAAAAAGAAAAATCAGAAAAAAAACTAACGGTACGTGTCTTTCCATATTTTTACCGGATTTACTCCGAAGCGGACTACAAAATACAGCCACGCAAAGGCAAAGCCCGCAAGATGAACGGAATGTGCAACCCCGTCGCGCGAACCTAAGAACTGACTGAAAAATTCAATCGCCGCATACGCAAGAACAAGAATCGGCGCCGGCACGGGAATTATTCCCCAGATGAAAATTCTGTTCCGCGGGAAAATCACCGCATAGGCAAGCAACATTCCGTAAATCGCTCCGCTCGCTCCCATCAGAAAAATTCCGTACATTCCGAGCGCAAAATATACGATGAGTGAAAAGATTCCGCCGAAAAGCCCGATTAAAAGATACATCAGAACGAATTCTTTTGTTCCGATTGCGCGTTCAACCGAAAGCCCGAAACACAGAAGACCAATCATATTGAAGAAAATGTGCTGGAATCCGCCGTGAACAAACATATACGTAAAAGGCTGCCAGAACATCTTGTTGCCGAGGCAGTTTACGACGTTGAGCGAAAAATAATACGCAAGCGACGGAAAGAGTTTTTCAAGCAGAAAAACCGCCGCGTTTATGAGAATTAAAATCGCAGTCGCGTTTTTAAATGTATATTTAAATGGTCTTCGTATTATTGATGACATTCTTTTATTTAACCCTAATTTCGAGTTTTTATAATAACTTCAAATAGCCTCTCGCCAAAAACCTGCCACGAGCCGCATGATTGAGCAAGCTCAAGATGCGTCTGTGTCAGAACTTTGGCTACGGCTATTTGATATTTTTCTTAATAACAGCCATGAAAGTACAAAACACGGTGGTTGAGCCCGTCGAAACCACCAGATATAACTCATGCTTGATTTCGACAGGCTCAATCGGCGCTATGTTTTTAACTTTTGCCGGCTCTTCTCTGCGCCTTTTTTTCAATATTTCAAATCTTCAAAAATCTGACTTGAAATATACCTTTTTATTTATTCTCGTCGATTTTTATTTCGGAAATCAGTCTCTCGTCCGCGAATGTTACCCTGTTTCTGCCGCTGCGTTTTGAAACGTACAGCGCCTGGTCTGCCTGGTCTACCAGCTGCTTCGGCGACGTAACAAGGTTTGTTTCCGTGTTGAAAAGCGTAACGCCGATTGAAATCGTAACCTTTACGTGCTGATTTTCGTAGCAGAAATCGTATTCTTCTACCGTCCGCCGGATTCTTTCCGCAACCGTCATTGCGCCGTCTCTGTCCATGTTGTCCAGCATTACGGTAAATTCTTCACCGCCGTAACGGCTTGCAAGGTCGTCCGCCCTTATGCACCTGTGAATGATTTTTGCCACCGTCTGCAGAACGTAGTCTCCGCAGGCGTGTCCGTAGGTGTCGTTAAAGCGCTTGAAAAAATCGATGTCGAACATGAGGATTGCAATCGAAAGATTCTGCGCCATCGCCGTATCAAGTTTGTCCGTCAGAACATTGTAGAAGAAATATTTTAACTTTAAGTGCGTCATCATGTCGGTTGAAGAGCGTTCAAGCAAAGTTGAATTGTAAATTGCAATCGCGCAGAGTGAAGCAATCGTCAGAATCAGCTCTTTTTCGTAAGAACTGTAGCCCGAATCTTC
>CAVJKK010000094.1:0-5729 GCA_963649855.1 Anaerovoracaceae bacterium | reverse complement strand
CCTTCAATTATTTCTTTTTCAGTGCTGCCTTTCAGTTTTGTCGTCACTGAGTCAGGCATAAACCATATGTTTTTTTCGTTCATCATAAATAATCATTCTCTGTTAAAAAAAGGGGAGGTGGTGTCGTACCGCGAAAATCTGTCCGTTAAAAATGCGGTCTGTAGGGTGGATTTTTTTAAGATGAGCGGAAGGACTAGATGACTGTCTGATTTTCGATGACAGAGAGAAGATAGCGACTTAAGTGAGCGCACTGTTTCTGCTGGGTAAAGTTGTGTCCTATAGAAGCGGGCGAAAGAACGAAAACTGACGGAAGAACATCGGCAGGCAGAAACTGAAATTCCGTTGAAAACGAAAAAGAAGAAGCTTTTACTTCTTCGATTTTTGCAATTTCTGCCGGCGGAACGTCAACCGTCTTTACTACAAGGTCGTTTGAATTGTGCAGGTGGATTGCCTTGCACTGACTGCCGGCGTAGAGAGCCTGCGCCTGAGCTAGTGCAAATAAAGCAGAGAAAAGCAAAAATGACAGCTGTTTTTTTAACCTGCTTTGCATTTATTTTAGTTTATTTCCACGGATTGTCGCGGATGAAGGTTTCGTCGCGTTCGTAACCTACGGAAATTATTCCGACTTTTGTTTCGCAGAAATCTTCGATGAATTCTACGTAGTCGCGTGCCTGTTTCGGAAGTGAATCGTAATCCCTTACTTCCTTGAGTGACTTTTTCCAGCCCTTGAACTTTTTAAGGATTGGTTTTGCGTTTTCCATGTCCTGAACGCTTGCCGGGAAATCCGTAACGATTTTTCCGTTGATGTCGTAAGCGACGCAGGCTTCAATCTGTTCCATCGGGTCGTAGATGTCGAGGTGAGTTAAAACAAGGCTGTCGATTGAATTTACGCGGCAGGCATAGCGCAGTGCAACTAAATCGAGGTAACCGCAGCGGCGTGCGCGTCCCGTTGTAACGCCGTATTCACGACCGGTTTCGCGTACCTTGCGGCAGAGTTCGCTTTCTGCTTCGTCAGAATCGTTGAATTCTGAAGGCATAGGACCGTTTCCGACGCGTGTTTCGTAAGCCTTGAAAACGCCTAGGATTTTGTCTAAGTCGTGAGGTCCGATTCCGCAGCCTGTTGCAGCACCCGCAGAGCATGAAGCACCTGAAGAAACGTAAGGATAAGTTCCTGAATCGATGTCGAGCATTGCGCCCTGTGCGCCTTCAAAAAGGATGTTGCTGTTTTTGTAAGCGTGCATTTTTTCAGTAAGGTCAACGCGCATCTTAATCAGCTGATCCTTGTATTTGTTGATGAATTCCAAATCTTCACCTTCAAATTCGTCCATCTTCTGTTTCCAGTCCAGGTCAGCAAGGCGGATTCCGTCTCTCTGTGCTTTTTCAGAGTAGGCGATGCCGATTCCGCGTCCCGTCGTTCCGATCGGTCTTTTGCGCTGAGCGTCGCGTTCCTTGTCCATTTTGCGGTAGCGTGGAAGAATGATGTGTGCGCGGTCAGAAATAAAAACACGTCCTTCCCAGTTGATTCCGTTGTCTTTGAGCATCTGAAGTTCGTTAAAGAGGGCTTCCGGGTCAATTACCATTCCTGCCCCTAAAAAAACAGATTTGTTCGGGTAGAGGATTCCGCTTGGCACCTGATGAAGCGCAAACTGTTTTCCGTCTACAACGATCGTGTGGCCTGCATTCGGACCACCAGCGTAGCGGACTACATATTCAGCATTTTCGGCAAGATAATCTACGATTTTGCCTTTTCCTTCATCACCCCACTGGGCACCAATTACGACGACCTTCATAAAAAGCTCCTGAAAATCAAAAAAAATTGAAGCTGCAGCCAAAGGTAAAGCCGCAGCAAACGCGGAAGATTTTATCACAATCGGCTGTTTGTTTCAATTTTGTGTCAGTTTTTTATTCAGCTTTTTCGATAGATGCAGTTTCTTTTTTAATTACGCGCGTCATCATGAAGACGAAAAATATTATCATTGCGACAAAAAGACAGATTCCTGCGATTTTAAAGGTGAGCGAGCCTTTTTCGCCTAAGAAAATTACGAGATGATACAGGGTAGAACAGCTTATGACCGCTGCGATTGAATCGTAAAGGATGAACTTTTTGAACGGAAGCCCTACAAAGCCGGTACAAAGCCAGAGCGTGTTGCGTACGCCGAACGGAATAAAGCGGCAGACGATGAAAGTCCTGAAACCGTAATCGTCGATTGTTTTTGCCACAAGACGGATTTTTTCCGGGGTGAGTTTTTTCTGGATTTTTCTGAACTGAAACATTCCCTTTGAAATAAGGTGTCCCCACCAGTAAACCATGATGTCGCTTAAAAAAATTCCGAGGTAGAGGGCAATCCAGTTTGGAATCAGAAGTGAACGGTCAGCAAAAGAAACCCCCGCCGTCAGAATGATTACCGCATCTTCTGAAATCGGAATGTTGAATCCCGCAAGAATGAGCAGAAAAAAACAAACGAGAGGCCAATAGGGAATGTGTGCTGAAAAAAAATTCACAAGCGCATCAAACATGCTTTAATTTTGCTCTAAAATTATGCGAGTTGCAAGGGATTTTTTCAGGTGGTAGAATTAAAAGGAAATTAAAAATTGATGTTGAACTTTTGGGAATTGTGCAGATTGTCAGAAAAAGGCGCAGGGAGGGGCTGGCACAAACTGAACATGCATACCTGCATCTTCAGTTTGATGACAGAACCGACCGGAAGCCATTTTCAGACAATTGACTATAACGACTCGAAGTTTGACCTGACATGTTTATAAGGATTTTTGATATGCTTGGTGTTTATGATTACACAGTCATTTTGACGTACCTTTCAATTATTTCCGCTATTGCCGGAATTATTTTTTCCTTTACTCCGCAGCTGATTCTCGCGGCAGTTTTCTGCCTTATGCTCTGCGGACTTTTTGACGCTTTTGACGGAAAAGTTGCCCGTTCAAAGCCGAACCGCACGGAATTTGAAAAGAAATTCGGAATTCAGATTGATTCGCTTTCAGATTCAGTTGCGTTTGGGGTTCTGCCGGCGTGTATCGGCTTTAACCTGATAAAAACTTCAAGATTTATTGAAAAACTTACCGTCCGGACTCACTATTACGCTTATTTTAAGGATTTACTGGTTGTAATCTGTGTTTTGTACGCGCTTTTTGCCGTAATCCGTCTTGCATATTTTAACGTTCAGGAAGAAGAACGCCAGAAGGAAGAAAACACAAACCGTGAATTTTTTACGGGTGTTCCGGTAACGACGGCTGCGATTGTCTTTCCGCTGATTTATCTCCTGCAGCTTGCAAATAAACTCGATCTGACGCTTGTCTATATGTTTTTTATGGCTTTAGTCGGCGGGCTTTTTATTTCTGAAAAGAAAATCAGAAAACCGGGATTTAAACACCTGATGATTCTTGTAGTTTTAGGGCTTGTAGAAGCCGTACTGATGATTGTCTGCAAGATTTTTATGCCGCGCTAGCCGCGCAAGGGATAGTAAGGGCGCCGTGAGGCGTTGCATAGCAATGGAGCGCGAAGACGCGGAACCCTGAATAGCCCGGTGTGGCTGTCTGCTGACAGCCACATGCGCCCCCTTATCTTTTATTTTACTTCAAGTTTAATGTCTGAATATTCGATGTATGCGGAACGTACTGTGTACAGACCTGCGTAAACCCATTTTGCGTCAACTTCCGTGAGTTTTGCATTGAATGTTGCCGAGTCTTTTCCGTACTGTACTTTGTAAGTGTCGCCTGTTTTTGTGATTGAAAGCTGAACTTTTGTACCGCTTGCAGGGAAACTTTCCTTTGCAACGACTGTCTGTTTCAAGTCGCCGTCTGTTCTCTGGAAGAGGTCTGTCCATGCGCCTTCACCGCGTGCAAGTCCTAAAGCACCTGCTGCAACGTAATCGCTTTTTACCTGATTGTCGTATTTGTCGATGTGAACGTCATCGCGAACCATAAGTCCGAACGAAACCTGATTGTTTTTTGTTGCGTTGAGGACTGTTGCCGTTGCAGAGAGCGTAAAATCTTTGTCTGCTGGAATCTGCTGGAAGTAGAATGCAAGTCCGTCTGAGCCTGAGGCGATTTTTCCGGCTGAAGTTTTTCCGTCTTTTGTGCCTGAGTGCATTACGACCTTGCCGTTTTCTTCGTTGATTTCGTAGATTTCAGGATTTGAAAGTTTTTCGATTCCGCCCATGTCGCCGAATACAGTGCCGTACCATGGTTCTGTCGTTACGAATACCGAAGATTTGTCTGCCGGTGTAAATTCAGAATAAACCGGAATTACGTATTCTGGATTTGGAGTGAGGAGGGCTTCTGTCGGTTCCTGAATGTCTTTTGCAACGAGTTTTGCAAATTTTTTGTCTGCTTTTGCAATTTCCGTTACGACATGATAAGCGAGAACTGTTGCGCCGTAAGTGTTCAGGTGTGTGTTGTCAACTGAACCCGGTTTGTGTCCGAGCCATGCGTGGAATTTTACAGTGCCGTCATCGCCTGATTTTTCGTAGAGGTCTTTTGTGTAGGCTGTGTTGTCTACGACTAAAACGCCTGTTTCTGCTCCGAGTTCACGGATTGCCTTAGGGTAGTTTCCGCCCTTGAATTCTGAAGTATCCTTTGTGATGTGAACGTATGAGCCTTCGTATGCTTTGCCCGGTGCGCGGCGTACGATTGGAGTGCAGAGAATCGGAGTTGCCTTTTTGTCGAGTGCAACCTTGATGTAGTTTTCGTAAAGGCTGTTCTTGAATGAACCTTTTTCCTCTTTTGAGCCGTTAGCGTCTGTGTAGCGTGCTTCTTCTGTTTTTTCGTCATTGTGACCAAAACCGATAATCAGGTAGTCGCCCTTCTTGATGTTTGAACAGAGAGTCTTGTAATTTGCTTCCGTCAGGAAACTTTTTGATGAACGGCCGGACATTGCAAGGTTGATTACTTCAACTTTTTTCGGATTAAGATAATCCTGCAGTTTTGTTCCGATTCCGTAGCGCGGATAGTAGTAAGGGTCAGAGAATGAACTGAACGTAGAATCTCCGACAACGTAGATTTTTGTGCCTTTTGTGCTTGCAACCGAAGTGATTGCATCAACTTTTTCAACTTTTTCGTTGTCTGCAATGCTTTTTTCAAGTGCAAATGCAGAAAGCGACATGCCGGCAAAGACTGCCAGCGCAGCAGCAAGTAATTTTTTCATTTGGATACCCCGAATTAAAATAATGATTAGATATTATAAATCGGTTTATAATATTTTGCACTGTTTTGGCGGGGTGAAAATTTGTATTTGAGCGATATTATAAAATCTGTGCCGCGTTATTCCGGAATGTACCTTGCGCGGTTTCTGTCGGTTTCAAAAACGTCCACTTTGCTGATTTTCGTTCCGTCCGCAGAGTTGAGAGAAAGGTCGTGTCCTTTTGCTTTCAGCGTTTCGAGGAGATTTTTATAGATGTAAACGGCAATCCGCTCTGCGCTTGGGTTCTGGTCAAAATCTTTTATGTCGTTGAGATTGGTGTGGTCTATCTTTGCAAGAACTTCTTTTAAGGCTGCCTTCAAAAAAGAAAAGTCGAGCAGCATCCCGCCGGCGTCAAGTTTTGAGCCTTCAACGTGAACATAAACCTTGTAGTTGTGACCATGCAGGTTTTCGCATTTTCCGTTGTAATCGCGCAGAAAATGTGCTGCGGCAAAATCATCTTCAACCCTTACTTCAAACATCTATTTCTGCTCCGTGCCCTGCGTCTTTATGGCGTTTTCTTCGATTTCTGCAAGTT
>CAVJKK010000093.1:0-5777 GCA_963649855.1 Anaerovoracaceae bacterium | reverse complement strand
CGTTACAGCCTTGTAAGAAACGACAGGTGCGCTCGTGTCTACGTTTAAGTTGAATACCTTAGTTTCCGAACCGTTGCCCGCAAGATCTTTCGGAGTGATTTTTACTTCACCGCCGGAGAGTTTCGTCGCAGGAATTACGAGTTTCCATGCGGTAATTGCTGTCTTGCCTTTAATTTCGTCGTAAGCCTTGAATGTTGCAGAAGTAAAGTCTGTTGCAGCAGAAGCACTTGTAAGAGTATCTGTTGAATAAGTAACCGTGCAGTCTGACGTTACGTCTTTGTCTGCAACCGTAACTTTTTCAAGTCCCTTTACGCCGCTCGTTGAGTCGCTGACTGTGCCGTAAACGGTTATCGCCTTCTGCTTGTTCGTGAGAATCGTTCCGCTTGCTTCAGAGTATTCTGTTGAGCCGTCAAAATTGTAGTATGCGGCTTCAAAAGAAGGGCTGTTGTTGTCTACATGTACGCTAAATTCCTGTTCAGCGCTTGCGTTGCCGGCAAGGTCTACCGCCTGAATGTAAACACTGTGAGTATTTGTAGAGTCTGAAAGGTCAAGCGATGTTGTAAACGTTACGTATGTTTTTCCCGCATCATCTGCCACGGCTTTTGCAGTAAGAGCCGCCGTAGATTTTGTAAGGTCGCCCTTAACGACTTCGCTTCCGTCCGGGTCAACCCAGATGTAAAGGGTTGCGTCCATACTGTTGCCACTTGCGCTTTCTGCATATTTTGCAGTCATCGGCAGATTGTACAGGGCAAACCATGCAGCATTTACATTTGAAACAGTCTTAATGCCGTTTACGGCAAACGTGTCGCCGTCAAGAGATGGCGCAACCGTATCCTTGTAGAACGTAATGCGCGTTGAGTTCGTCTGTCCCCAGCGGTCAGTTGCCGTGTATTCAGCCTTGTAGCCGGTCGTAGAGTCTTCAAGGGAAGAAATGTCTACAGTGTCGGTGAAGGTGCCGTTAGTAACGGTAATTTCCCCTGTTACTTTATTCCCTGTTTCATCGGTCAATTCATTTCCGTCTAAATCGAGGTATTTCGCCGTTACTTCAGTCTGCGCGCCGGTTACAGTGCCGGTGAGTGTGAGCGTTTTTCCGTAGTAGCCGGAGTCAACAGTGTGCGTAACTTCAAGTGAAGGCTTACCGCTGGAAATTGCAATCGGGAACTTTTTAGTTGTTTTGTTGTAGTTCGTTTCACCGTAAATATCCGTGATTACGGCTTCTACCCAGTAACCGCCTTCTACCCAGTAACCGTCTTTTTTGAGTTTGCCTTCCGGCAGCTTGTAGGTTGCCGTGTAACTCTTGAGGTTTGTCTTAGTTCCGTCGTTTTCGTACCAGGTGTCTGCATTAACGAGGTTGTTGCTTTCATCATAAATATTAACTACAACTTTCTGGAAGCCGTCGTCGTCGGAGATTGTGCCGGTCATGCTCATGCTGCCAGAAGTGTTGAATACGTTGTTTGCAGCACCGCTGGTCTTGATGTCTTCAAAACTTGTGTATGAAGTGTCCGCGTCCGTAATCGCAAGTTCTGGAGCGTCTGTGCTCTGGTCAACGATGAATTTCTGCGTTGTCGTCTGTTCGTTCTTTGCCGTGTCGCTTGCTTTCAGCTGGAGAGTGTATTCTGTCTTTGTGCTGTCGCTTACGAGTTTTGTCGTGTCGATTGTGAACGTCCACAGTTTGTATGTGCCTGAAATCGCTATGTCGTTCGTCCACTTGTCGCCGAGTTCTTTGTCGCTGTGCGTTGTTTCCGTCGTGATGATTGCGCCGGTTGAATCTCCGCTTGTGGCAACTTCTTTTCCAGCTGAATCCAGAATCGTAATTGCAAGATCTGCACTTGCGAGTGCCGTTTCGTCTGCTACAGTTCCGGTTACCTTTACAAGACCATTTACGTGTTCTTCTGTTGAACTCCTGGTGTCGTCCTTATAGACAGAAACCTGCGGAGTAATTCCGCTGATTGTAATGGTCGGGGCAGTTACGTCTACAGAAACAGACGCTGTTACAGACTTCTGGTTTCCCGCCTTGTCTGTTGCCGTAAGCGTGTAAGTGTGCGAGCCCGTAGTTACGTTTGTAAGGCTGAAAGTGTATTCGCTGCCTGAAACACTCTGAGAATTTTCTTCTGAATCGCCTTCCTTGAGGGTAACTGTTTCAATTCCGGAAAGGGCGTCTTCTACCGTTGCCGTGAGGGTAACATTTGCCTTGCCTTCGTCAGTTTTTACAGGCTTGCTCTGTTCAATGTTGCCAGCGACCGGAGCCGTTCTGTCTGAAATAAACTCGTAGCTGCTGTTTGTATCAGAATTCGTAAATTCATCGATTGCGCTTATTTCCAGAGTATAGTTGCCGTCCGCTACGTCATAGAATTTTGCTGTCCATGTGTACTCGCCGTCAACATCTTTTCCATTATCTTTTCTATGAGTATAAGAAACTGTACCTGTAACTTCCGTAGTTTCCGTGCTGTCATTCAGTTTTAGTTTTGCAGATACGGAAGAAAGATTTTCTTCGGAGATAGTGCCGCTAATCTCAATCGGATTTGAATTCGTATATTTATCAGTTGTTGTAACGTTGATTACTGGCGCGCTCGTGTCGCACTGAACGTAAACGCTGGAACTTGCCGTGCGTGCGTTCTCGTCCATTGCCGTAAAGGTGAGCGTCATCGTCTTGCCGGTTGTGTCCGGAGTGAACGTTACGTTGTAGACTTTAGTTGAAGCTGTTGAGTTTTTAGTATCTTCTGCGACTGTGATATTTGCAGTCGTGTATTCAGCACCTTCAATATAAGCCTTTGCCGTGAGTGTTTTTATATTTGTGTCTGAAACCGTTACTGTGAGGGTTGTCGTCGTCTTGTCTTTTTCAAGCGTGATTTTTCCCGTACTGGTTTCCTTTGTTTCCAGAAGTTCCGTCTCTGCAGATTCATTGTTTAAATCTGTGTATGAATAGATTACGGAAGAAACCTTCGGCGCGCTTGCATCACAGACAACAGTTACGTCCGGCGCTGTGCTTACCGTCGTTGCGTTGCCTGCGCGGTCTTCTGCCGCAAACCAGATGTAAAGAGTCTGATCTTTGATGTCCGTAATTTCGTAATTGGAAAGCGCGTACTGTCCGCTCTTGTTCAAAAGCATCTGTGACCATTCTGACGCGTTGAATTCAGGTTTTGTGCCGGTTGAAGAAACATAGGCGTAAACGCTGTCAATTGCAGAAGCGTAGCTGTAAACCGTGTCTTCAGAATCACCCGTAATCGTTGTTTTTGCCGCCGGGTCTTCCGCCGTTGCGTATACGGTTAAATATGGAGATTCATCAAGTTTGAGGAGGGTTGCGTTGCCCTCGCCTTTGGTTACGGTCGGGGCGTTAGTATCGATGTTTACGGTTCTCGTCAGTTCTGCGCCCGTCTTGCCGTCAAGTGCCCTTACGGTGAATGTGTGCTCACCGTCGCAGACATAATCTGCCTCTGCGCTGTTTGCACTGCCCGTTTTAAGCGTAAGACTCCACTTTGATTTGCCTTCAACGCTCGTCTTTTCAAGTGAAGATTCTGCCGTCGTGTATGTTTTGCCTGTTACCGAATCAACTATTACGACAGAATTGACTTCGTAAGAACCGTTCGTAACTTCGCCCGCAAAAGTGAGTTCTGCACCTGCGGCACGGTAAACCGTCGTGTTGCCGACTGTCGTTTCCGTGAGGGTCGGAGCGGTGTAATTTTCAATCATCGTACAGCCGTAGTATGTGCTGTTCTGTGAGAACTGGTCGCCACTGTTGTCTTCGCCGGTTGCAACTAAGAGATAGTATTTTCCTGCTTCAAGCTTGCCTTTTTCGATTGTTGCTTCAAAGTTGTCTGAGTCCTGAGTCGTCTTTGTAGAAGAAGAATTTTCCGCAAGGAGAATCCAGTTTGACCAGTCCGCTGCGCTCAGGGTTGTTTCGTCTACGTCCGGAGTTTCCTTTTTGACTACAGTGCCATCTTTTGTTTCTACAGACTCTTCTGCACCAGCGATTTCCGTGAGTGCGTCAACTCTTGTCTTTATTGCGCTTTTTTCAACAGAACCGGTGGAATCAAGTTCCGTAAGGTGATAAGCCCACAGTTTGTATGAAGACGGTACGAGTTTTCTTGTACTTCCCGTCGCCTTGTTTGCCGTAACTACGACCGTCTGGTCTTCAGCAACTTTTCCTGTGAACTTTGCGATGCCGATTGCGGTTGCATCTCCCGTTTTGAGTTCCATACCGCTGATGGAATATGTCGGAGCGGCATAAGGGTTGAGGGAAATTGCAAGTCCGTTTGCGCTGGAATCCGTCCAGTCCGCGATGAGTGAGTTTCTTGTCGCTTCAAATTGAGAAGATGAGTCGAAAGAAGAATATTTTGTTCCGTTGATGATGTTTTTAAAGTCGTCAACGGTGTAGCCGTCGGTAGAATCAGGATCCTGCCAGACCGTATAAACGTTGTCGTAGAGGAAGATCTGTTTTGTTGAGTTGCCGTCAGTGTCGTTTGTTTCTTCGTCCGGATTCTGATAAATCTTTGCGCTGTCTGTGAGCGTAATGACCGTCTTGTATTTTCGCGTAGCGTCTGACGGGGCTTCGTCCGGGATTTCGCCGTAGATGTCCACGTAGTTCTGATATTTTTCTGCGCTGCTTACGGAACGTGCAACTTCAAAAGGTGAGGTTTCTGAAATCTTTACGAAAGAAAAATCCCTGCTTACTTTAGGTTCTGCCGTTATATCAGCATCTTCTTCAAAAACATCGACACGAAGGGTTGTAGAGTTTGCTTCTGAAAGTTCGCCCTTGATTGAAAAAGAAGTACCGTATTCGCTGCATGATGAACCGCCGTATTCAACGCCTGGAGCGCTGGCAATCAGAACAGGAGGCGTGTTGTCTATCGTGTAGGAAATTTCATGAACGCCGGAATTGCGGCCTTCGCCGTCGTAGGCAGTCGCCCTGACGATGATTTTGCCGTCTGCAAATTTCCAGCCGTTATAGTAAAGAGGATCGCCTTCCTCGTTAAAGCTGGCAGCGTTTTCAGGCTGTTTTTCGTTGAGTTCAACAGTCCATTTGCCGTCGCTGATTCTGGCATTTCCCTTGTAGAGATAATTGCTTTCTTCTTCGCGCGCAGTTTCGTTGAGTTCGCCGTTTAAAACAACGATTGAAACGTTTTTAACGCCTGTATCATCCTTACAGGTACCTGAAACAGTAAAATTTTCGCGGATGACGGAATTCATAGCAGGATAGTCAATCGTGAGGGACGGATTGTTGATGTCAACCGAAGAGCCAAGCCCGACTTCACAGGTAGAAAATAAGAGCACGCAGAAAAGTGCCGCAAGAGAAAAAATTGATTTATAAAAACGATTCTTATTCATAAAAACCTCTGTATAGCCAGAAAAAAATACAACTATGAGAATTCTGCTTACAGAATCGGCCTATTTCAAAAATATTCCGTTAAATCAAGCATAATTTGTCGTTATTGCAAAAAAAAAACAGAAAAGTGATATTTATCGCCATTTATATAGTACATGCAAAAAAATTGCGCCACGGATGGCGCGTAAAGAAAGGCGAGATTTTTCAAAAAGCCTGTGCTTTTTGAAAACAAATCTCGCAGTTACAAAAATGACAGGACGGCATTTTTGTAACGACAGTCTGTTTCATTTCCGTTCTACATTGTGTCCCCCTTCCGTGTTACACTGTGCTGATTAGGTTAATCAGCGGTCTGCTGACTAGTTAATCAGTGGTGTACTGATAAGTTAATCAGCAGACTGCTGATAACACTGTAGATGTGGACAGAGTTCTTGCTATAACCTGTGCGCACGACGTC
>CAVJKK010000092.1:0-5838 GCA_963649855.1 Anaerovoracaceae bacterium | reverse complement strand
CCCGTCTTTCTGTTGAAGACATTTCCGCAATGACCAAAAAAACTCCGGACGAAGTTAAAAAAATCATCGCCGAGCTGGAAAACGAAGGAGTCATTCTTAAATACGCCGCCATCATCAACCCGGAAAAAGACGAACTTAACAAAGACAAAGTTGTCGCCGAAATTGAAATTCAGTGTCAGCCGGAACGCGAACACGGTTTTGATGCCCTCGCCGAAAGAATCTACCGCTTCCCGCAGGTAAAATCGCTTTATCTGATGAGCGGTGGCTACGATTTAAAGGTTGTAATCGAAGGCGATAACCTCAAGGAAGTTGCCGGCTTTGTTTCGAGCAAACTTTCCACTTTAAACGGCGTGCGCTCAACAAAAACGCATTTTCTGCTCAAAAAATACAAGGAAAATGACGTCCTCTACGTTGAAGACGAAACCGACCGCCGCGAAGGTGTAATGGCATAAGTAAAAAAATCTTTTTCAGGACTAAAACAATGAATAACAGACAGGATAAATTTTCAAAATCAATGATGAACATTCCGCCGTCGGGAATCCGCAAGTTCTTTGAAATGCTGATTGGCCACGACGACGTAATTTCTCTTTCGGTAGGGGAACCGGACTTTCCGACTCCGTGGGTAATGCGTGAAGAAGCCTTCTATCACCTTGAAAAAGGTCACACTTCGTATACTTCAAACTGGGGTCTGATTGAACTGCGCAAAGAAATTTCAAAATACATGGAACGCTACAACCTCTACTATAATCCGGAAAATGAGATTTTAGTAACGGTTGGTGCGAGCGAAGGCGTTGATGCCGTTCTGCGTGCCGTCTTAAACCCGGGCGATGAACTGATTGTAGTTCAGCCGTGCTATGTAAACTATGTTCCGCTGGCTGAATTGTGTCAGGCAAAGGTTGTGCCGGTTGATTCAAGCGTGAACGGTTACTATCCGACTGCCGAACAGGTAAAAAAGGTGATTACGCCGAAAACCAAGGCAATCATGATCTGTTCGCCGAACAATCCGACGGGAACGATGATTCCTGCTGAAGAACTTGAAAAAATCGCAAAGCTCGTCGTTGAAAATCAGCTCTGGTGCATTGCAGATGAAATTTACTGTGAACTGCGCTACGAAGATGCTCAGCACGTTTCAATCGGTTCGTTCCCGGGAATGAAAGATTATGCAATCATCCTGAACGGTTTTTCCAAATCTTTTGCGATGACGGGCTGGAGAATCGGTTATATTGCCGCACCTTCTGACCTTTTGCAGCAGATTGTAAAACTGCACGGCTACAACACAATCTGTGCGCCGATTTTCAGTCAGTATGCGGCGGTTGAAGGTCTGCGTCACGGCTGGAAAGACGTTGAAAAAATGCGCGTAAGCTATCAGCAGAGAAGAAATCTGATGTACAAGGCTTTCTGCGACATGGGGCTGCCGGTTCCTGAGCCGAAAGGTGCATTCTACATGTTCCCGGACATTTCTTCGACGGGGCTTACATCTGAAGAATTTGCAACCCAGCTCTTCCAGAAATACAGTGTTGCCGTTGTTCCGGGAAGCGTTTTTGGTCTGGGCGGTGAAGGACACATCCGCTGCTGCTACGCAACTGCAATCGACAAAATGAAAGTTGCGCTGGACAGAATCGCGGAGTTCGTGGCAAGTCTGAAGAAATAAACTGCATCAAGTTAAATAGTTTTAATGTCAAATAGCCGTAGCCGGGGTTCTGTCCACGAACGCGTCTTGAGCTTGCTCAACTACGCGGCTCGTGGCAGGTTCCCGGCGAGAGGCTATTTGAATTTAGTATAAAAACTTGAAATTAGGGTTACATACATTGCTTAAGACGCGTCTACTTTTTTAAGGATGCGGATTAAGCCTTCTTTTGCGATTAAATCAATCGGGCGGCCTTCGGCATATTTTTTTGCTTCTTCGGAAAATGTTCCGGCTGTAAAACAGAAGCCGCGGTCTGCCTTGCTTTCGCTGACCTTTGCCTGAAAGTCGCGGACGAAAAGTTCACCGATAGAACCTGTCGTCCTGTAAAATCTGAAAACTTCGGTGTCTTCCCATTTGCTTGCATCAACCGACAGAAGAATTTCTACGTGGTCGCTTTCTACGGAAATATCCTGCAGTTTTACGTTTGCCTTGCGATAGTAGTATGTGATTACGATTTTACGGCAGAGGGCAACAAAATCCGACGTATTGCTCATAAGGTACGTCTGAAGGTTTTTGTTCTGATTCAATTCTGAATAGCGCGCCATCAGCTGGGGAACATCTTTGTAGTTCGGAACAACTGCCTGTATTTCGTGCAGAAGGGAAATTCCGAGTCCGATATTTTTTGTTGAAAAACACGCAAGCGCATAACGGTAGCGCAGTTCAAGCGAGATTTCCGGCGCAACGTTCTGGTGCTTTAAGCCGATGTCAAAATCCTGCATGGCTTTTTCGTACTGTCCCGCCTTTATGTGAACGATTCCCGCTGCAAGACACGAGCGTGCTCCGTATTCTGGGTCAGGACGAAGATGCATGAAAACTTTCATTGCCTTGTCTGCATAACCGCTTTCCTGCATTGCGTCTGCCATGCTGAAAAGTTTTTCCTTGTCATCCGGGTTTTCGTCGAGTGCACGGCGCAGAAATGCAAGGCTTTCCTTGTAGTGATGTGCGTTGTAGAGTGCCATTCCAAGCGGACCGTTTACGTTCTGAGCTTCCGGTTTTGCGATGAGTGCTTTTTTTAAGAGTGGAATTGCCTTTTCGTATTCTTTGTTTGAACTCAGTGCGATGCCGAGATTGTAGTTTGCTTCAAAGTTTGAGCGGTCAATCTGATATGCAGCGGAAAGTCCGCGGAAAGCATCCTGAATCTTGTTGAGTTTGAGGGCGCAGATTCCCTGTCTCAATGAGGCTGTAAACGGGTCAATCTGTGTGTGTGCCGGTGCAATGCTGAGCATCGTGTCGTAAATCTGATAAGCCTTGTCCCAGGTGTGTTCGTTGAAATAAAGGTCGCCGAGAGCAACAAGTCCTTCCGGGTTGTGAGGATCCTGGGCAAGTTTGCGTGTTGCTTCGCGGATGATCTGTGCACGGTTCTTCTGTCTGCCTTTTTTTCCGCCGGATTTTTTTGTTCCGAATCCGACAAGGATTGCAGCAAAGGCAACAGTTATGAGGACAGAAATAACAAGGGTCAATGAATCCATAGCAAAATTATCGGCTAAACGGGGTTAAAAATCCACTATTTTTCTATTATAACCAGATTGCGTTCGCGCTCTTCTTCGGCTTCGGTGTTCTGAGTCAAAAACGGGACTGTCAGCGGTTCTACGACGTACTTTGGTTTTGAAGATTCAAGCGCTTCCATTTCTTCAGCGATTTTTTCTGTGCGGGCTTTGTAGGCGGCGAGTTTTCCGCCCTGCTTTAGGATTCTCCGGAGAACTTTCAGCATTTTTTTATCCAGCGGACGGAAGGCGCGGAAAACACATAAATCAAAAATGTTCTGCCCGAGTCGTTCTGCCTGATTTTCTTCCACGGTGACGTTTGAAAGATTGAGTTCTGCGGCGCAATGGCTTAAAAATCCGCAGCGTTTTGTCATGCGTTCAACGAGCGTAAACTGCAATGAAGGAAAAACCGTCGCCAGCGGAATGCCCGGCAAACCAGCCCCCGAGCCGATGTCTGCAAGCAGAAGGCTTTTACAGCCGAGGTCAAAATCAACGCCGGTGTTTTTGACTAAGCCTGCACACAGTTTTGCGATTTTCTGTGCTCCGCTCAGGCTGTCGAGAATGTGGCGGATTACGATTTCGTCGTAGTCGTCTGTGTTGATTAAATCAAATTTTGCGTTGTATTCCTGAAGAAGTTTTATGTAGGCGTCGAGTTTCTGTTCAAGTTCGCTGAGTGGAAGCGTCTGGATGCCGTAAAAATCGCCTCTGTCAAAGCCGAGTTGTGTAAGTCCTTCGTGAAGATAGTTCATTTTTTACAGCCTCCTTGTGTGTCCGCGGATTTAAAAACTCAAGAGCATGTTCAGCGTCGTGCCGTTTTGAGCTGCCTTCAGCGTTATCAGGTTGCCCGTTTTCTGTGCCGTCAGGTTTTCCAGCGTGCTGATTTTGTAAAGATACGTTGATTTGTCTTCCGTCTGCTGTGAAAGTGACGGCGTTACGGTGAAAGTCTGCATGCCGTTTTTCGCGCCGTTTGCGTGGAACAGGATGTAGAAGGTTTCGGTGCGCGTCGTGCCGTTGAGCGCGTAGTGGCAGTCGCCCGTGAGTAAAAATGATCCGTCGGTCTCTGTGTCCGAAAAAAATACAGTCTTGCAGAAGGGAATCATGTCCGTTCCGTTTATCAAAAAGCGCAGGATTGAAGGTGACTGTGCCGTCTGTGCGCCGGTGGCAGTTGTTTTTGATGCCGTGCCTTTCTGCGTCTGACCTGCGACAGATTTTTTCAGTTCGTTCAGTTCAGAAAGAATCTGCTGTAAAAGCGCGTTTTCTGCCGTTGAAGAAGCAGAGGTCTGAAGCCCGGAGATTCCAGCAAGTGTGGAAGATGAACCGCCCGCCCCAAGAAGATTTGAAAAAGAGCCTAAAAGCCCGAGATTGTTGAGCGAAGAAATATCGCCCGCCGTGAGTGAATCGTTCAATGAAGCCAGAGTCTGCGCCTGACTTGAGCCGGTCAGTGCCGTTGCAATGTTTGAAGAAGTTTGCGCCTGACTTGTGCTTTGTGCGCCGGAGTCTGACGTGGTATCCGCATCCTGTGCGGAAGACGTGGTTGAGTTTGTTGTGCTTCCTGCCGGAACATTTTTCTGCCCGGTGTAAAAACCGCTGCTGCCCGGAACGTAGAAGCCGCTGCCAATGGAAGGAACGGAAACAGAAGGCATTGCGGGAGATGAAGGCACGGAAATTGCGTTTTTCGTGCTCTGTGCGTTCAAGCCCGCCGCAAGAGAAGAAACGATAAAAACTGAAAGAATTGTTTTTCTACAGATTTTCAAGGCTTTCCTCTACGTATTGCAGACGCTGCTGAAGCGCCGTAATAGTTTTTTCAAGACGATTTTTTTCTTTTTCAAGTTTTGAGCGAGGGTCGTCGTTCTTGTGTTTTTTCATGAGTTCTGCAACGGTGTCGGCAGGTTTTCCTTCGAGAATCTGCTGCTGTGCTGCCTGACGGTCTTCCGGTTTTTTGAGGGAAGCAACTTTTTTCATGTTGTCAAAGCCGATTGCCGGATTTACGTCAACGTGACCGACCTTCGTAATTTCCTTTGCGGTCGTGCGCGGAAGACAGAGGACGCGGTCAAGGTAATCTTCGTAGCGGATGTTAGCCTTTTCGCAAAGTGCATGCGCCTGACTCAGCAGACGTCCGAATTCCTGCATGAGTTTGCCGTTGACTTCGATGTAGTCACGACGGATTTTTTCGGTAATTTCCTTGAGTTCCGGAGATTCTTCAATGTCGATTTTATAGATTCCAAGTTCTTCCGCTTTCTGCAGAAGTGCGTGGAATTTTGACCAGAACGCCGCGTTGTGAGCTTTGCCATTGGAAATGATTTTACCGCCGCTTTCTGCCAGTTTTTCTTCGTTAATGAGATGATGCGTGTATTCGTGAATTGCCGTGTAAATCAGCTGGGCGTCGCTTTTAAAATTCTTATTGTGAAGGAGGATTTCGCGGGTTTCCGGATTGTAAAGACCGTTTACGCGGGTAGATTCCTTGCCGGTCATGATAACCTGAAAGTCCAGCTCCGTCGCCTGAAGTTCCAGAAGTTTCTGTTTGATAGTTTCGTTGTCCATAGACAAGGATTATAGACAAAAAAAAAGACTTGGTCATTAAGATTTTAGAAGGGGAAGATTATTACGCGCGACCTCCTGTCGCGGTCCAAGAAATGCGCACGACGTCCTGTCGTGCACAAAAAACTT
>CAVJKK010000091.1:0-5864 GCA_963649855.1 Anaerovoracaceae bacterium | reverse complement strand
GCATAAAGGACGCAGGTGTTAATAAAAATAATTTCAATAAAAATTATAACAGAACCGACCGAGAGCCTTTTACAAATAATTAAAGGTGAAGGTAAAAAAATCCGAAAAATGAAAGAGACGTCATATTGTTACGAATTTTTATCTGGAGTAGAATTAAAGTAAATGCCGGGATTAAATCAACTCAAGAAATTTACAGATGACATGCAGAATATTGGCGAAGAAGTTAAAATTCGCCTTCAGCGCGGTGAAAAGCCTGCTGTTGTTCCTCTCCCGGAAGGAATTTCTGAAGAAGACGATTCCGACGATTTTGTGCTCGGACTTCCTTCTTCTGATGCAAAGGAAGAACCGCAGAACGAAGATGCTTCTGCTGATGACATTCCGCTCCCCGACGGCATTGATTTACCGCCGGAAACTTCCCAGACGCCCGACCTGGATGCGCTTTTCGGTTCACAGAGTTCTGACGGCGAACAGCCTGATTTAAGCGAATTCCTTGATACTCCCGAAGAACCTCCTGCCCCCGAGCCTGAAGAAACTCCGCTCGAAGACCTTGATTTAGATGCTCTCTTGAAATCTGCAGCCGAATCGCAGGATAAAATCCCTGAAGACGAAGCTTTTGAAACTCCGGACATAAACTCTCCTCTTGAAGAAATAAAGACGGATTCTCCGTCCCTCGATGATTTTGCAGGTTTTGCAGACGTTGTGGACGACACCCCGGCAGAAACCGCTGCAGAACCGGAAAATATTGAACCGCCGGAAACGGCTTCACAGCCGGCAGCTGACGCAGAACCGAAAAATGACGACGAGTTTGCCTTTGACGGAGACGCAATCGACCTTAATGCTGACGTTCCTGACGAAATTTCAGAGCAGGACGGTTCAATGCCGGAAGATGACTTTGAGCTCGACCCTGCCTTAGAAGCACAGGCTCCGGACGATGATTCCGTAATAGAAACGAATAACTCACAGAGCGGACAGCCGGACACAACAGAACCTCTGCCTGACTTTGAAGATGAAACCCAGCCGGCAGATGAAACTGCTGCTGACGTTGCAGAAAAATCAGTACAAAGCGCAGCACCGGAAGAATCTTCTGAAGCTGAACAGACTGACATTCCTGCTTTTTCTGCCGATGACTTCAACATTCCAGACCTTGATTTTAATTCTGCTCCTTCTGCCACAGACGAAGAATCAGAAAACGATACTGCCGCACAGGCAATCCTTAACTCCGGCACTTTCCCCGTAGATGCAGCCGACGACGTTCCTGCGGAAGACTTTTCGAGCGAGGCTCAGGATTTAGGCTCTGCCGACATTGATTTTGGAACGCCGGCTTCAAGTGTTGAAGACGAATTCCAGCCAACACAGGCGGGCGCAAAAGCCCCTGAAGACGACTTCCTCCTTGAAGATGAAGAATTCAATATTCCGGGATTTTCCGACACTCAGACTGCTGCCTTTGACAAGCGCGGACGGCCTAAAGTTGACGTCGTTGATTTTTCAAAGGCGGGCGGTAAACCGAAAAATACCCTCACTGATGAAGAATACGAAAAGTTCAGGAAGAATCTTTCTGACTATCCTTTGAATCTCCGTCTTGCAGTTGAAGACCTCATCGTAAAGAACGAATTTACTGACGATGCTGTTTTTGAAGTAGTTGAAAAAATCTTAAAGAAAACTCCGGCTCGCCAGCTTGCAACTCACCTTGAAAAAATGCTCGACATCGCGATTGACGTTCCGCGTGATTATGAACGCCGTTCAGTTGCACAGTACGAAGCATACAAACAGTCATTCCAGTATCAGCTGAAGAACAGAATCATTCCGGGAACTGTTGCCGCAACTGCGATTGCCGTTGTCTGTGCCCTGCTTTTTCAGGCGGGCGTCATGTTCATCTACAAGCCTGCAATGGCAAAAATCTTCTATAAACAAGGCTTGACCCTCATCGAAAACAACGAATATCCGCAGTCAGACGCAAAATTTGCAGAGGCTGTTCAATATAAGCCGATTAAAAAATGGTTCTTCAAATTTGCGGACGCTTACAGAAAACACAAGCAGTTTGAGCGCGCCGGAAGAATGTACAGAAATACGCTTGCCTTCTTCAATCACGACAAGCAGGCGGGACTTGAATGGGCTGAGATGGAACTTTACGACCGCGCCAACTATGAGCAGGCGGAAAACATCATCAAACGCGAAGTCCTGGATTATCATATCAACGATTCTGACGCACTTCTGCTCCTGGGAGACGTTTTCCTTGAATGGGGCGAAACTGACGATTCAAAATACGAACTTGCAAAGAACATCTATCGGGATCTCGTGCAGACTTCAAAATCTGTGGAAGAAACGGACACCTATCTTTCAAGAATGCTGCGCTATTATATCCGCACGGACAAACTCAGAAACGTAATCGAATTGAAGCAGCGTTTCTTCCCGCGTGAAAAATCACTTTCTGCGGGCGACTGGACTGAACTTTCCGGCTATCTCCTCAACAAACTCTATGGGGAACTTCCTCGTGCCGATGAATATCTGCGTGCAAACATTGAAGACGTAAAAGCCATGCTCGATATTGCAGAAAAACTTGATTCTGCAAATCCTTCCGCACATTACAATAGTGCGCGCTATTACGAACACAATTCAAACTTTGAGCTTGCCCGCCGCGAACTTCAGACTTCCCTCGACTGCTTTGATAAACTCGAAGTCCGCACTAAAAAAACGGTATATCAGGAAATTGACGCCTGCCGTCTTCTCGGTGAACTCTTTGCAGACGTGCGCCAGTACATAAAGGCTCAGGAAATCTACACGCGCGGAATCACGCTTTTCCAGAATGAAAACGAACGCACCGGGCTTGAAGGCGACAGAAATACGGGAATTCTCTATTCTGACATGGGCGACATTGAATATTTCATTTCCGGCGACATGGAAGCAGCCCTGAAGAATTATGAACAGGCAGCACTGAATAAATATGCAACTCCGGGCGTAAATTACAGAATCGGGGCAATCAACTACAACCGCCAGAACTACGAAACTGCCCTTACGTTCTTTATAAAAGCTTTTGAAAACGAAGACAAGGACGTCAATCTTCTTCTTGCGCTCGGAAACGTACAGGCACTGCGCGGAGACAACAACGCTTCGCTCGGTTCCTATAAGCAGCTGATTTCGATTCTTGATGAAGAAAAAGTTCATCGTGAAATCCTTTTCCCTCAGAAAAAAGAAGATGACAACAAAATTGTAGAAATGTACCTTAAAGCGAACAATAACCTCGGCGTCGTTCTCTATAAACTTTCGCGCCAGACCGGAAACAGCCAGAAAAACGGTGAAAGTTTTGAGCGTTTTGCTGAATCAATCCGTGCGTGGGATGCACTTACGCGCAATCAGGAAACGATGATCCGGCTCGGCGGAAGCAATCTTGCACTGCAGAACTCAAAATATCTGACAGCCTTCCGCTCAGATTTTGAACCTGCAATCTACACGGAAATTTCAAAGACTCTGACAGGGGACAAAGTCCTCGAATAAGGGAAAAAATGTTCTGCCCGCGCATTGGAATTGAAATAAAAAAACACCTCCTGTCGCTCAAAAAAGAAGTTTTCAGAAAAACGATTCACATCTGCACGGCGTTTGTTCCTCTCTTCCTTCATTTTTACAGAACGCCCGTCCTTGTGTGCCTTGTTCTTGCGGGAGTTTTCTATTCAGTTTTTGAAATCTTTCGTCTGCGCGGGATTTCTGTTCCCGTTGTAAGTTCAATTACGGTTGCGGCAGCGCGTGCACGGGACAACAACAAATTCGTCTTAGGTCCCGTAACCCTCGTGTGCGGCGTCCTTTTGTGCGCGATTTTCTGCCGGGAGCCTTTTTCTACCGTTGGAATCTTTTCGCTCGCGTTCGGAGACGGACTTGCAAGCCTTGCGGGAAAAACTTTCGGTCATATTGAAGTCCCTTTGACCGGCGGAAAGACTGCTGCCGGAAGTCTGGCGTGCTTTATCGCCGTTTTTATTTCCAGTTTCTGCGTGCTTGAAAACTGCAATTTAAGTTTTCTTCTTGCACTTGCGGCAATGTTGATTGAAGGTCTTCCGTTAAAAGATTTTGACAATATCTGCATTCCCGTAGCGACGGGAGTTCTTGCGCAGCTTCTTTACTTCCACATATAGATTGAGTGGAGAGTCCTCAGATAAGAATAAGAGCCACAGATTAAGAGAACCAGCCCCGTGCCCATGAAAATCCAGTTGTCGGCAAGGACTAAAAGCGCGTAGCCTGCAAGAAGGACAAGCATCGAGACGGCAAGTTTTTTGTATTCACCTGCATTCTGCTGGACAAAAGTGATTAAAAACGAAATCGCTGCAAGGGCGACGAAAGCAAGCCTTGAAACTAAGAACAGCAGTGGAAATCCCCATGTGACTGCCCCAGTTGAAGAGATGCGCGCCGTGTTGATTGGAACGATTACCGCAAAAACAACGCAGATTGCAAAAAGAATCGTGATGTTGCGTTCGATGTCCTGGCGATGTTCGACAGAGTTTGTGATTGCCGCAAAGAGAAAACTCAGAGGACACAGAATTCTTCCCGTAAAAATGATTCTTCCGCAGAAATAAAGCAGGTCAGAAAAAGTTGACCACAGACCGAACAGCGGAGTTAAAAAGCGCACGCCTTCGCAGAGACAGCCCGTCAGAAAGGCGAGATAGAAAATTATTTCCGTGGACTGAGTATTTTCAAAAAGTCTGAGCGAATAGAAAGTTGCTGCCGGAGCGTAAATCACGATTAAGCAGATTGAAATCATCGTTGCAATGAAACTGTATTTTAAGAAACCGATTTTTGTGATGAAGTATGGAATCCGCATGTCTGGCGGCGGAGTGATTGCCTTGTTTACGAGGGCGATGATAAAAAACACCAGTGCACTTGCTATGCAGAAAAGCGAAAATCCCTGAAAAATCTGCATGATGCGGTTACGCGTCTTTAATGTCATGGGGAAAATATTAAAAGCAAACAAAAATTAAGTAAAGACTTGAAAAATAAAAACCGAAAATAAAGAAGAGGCAGAATAAATGCTGTCTGTTTTAAAAGCCATTTTGTGTGGGGGAAAAAATGAAAAAGCTGCTTTTGACAATGATTTCAGTTTTTGCGACGGTTTCGCTTTGTTTTGCGGGAGATGCTGCGGCTTTTGTTGATCTTGGACTTTCTGAAGACGGAAGGACTTACGTTTTCGGAGAATACGGAAAAACAGATAAAACTTTCCAGGGATATGCTGAAATTTACTGCGTTGATATAGAAAAAAATGACTGGATTGACGGTGAAGTTTTCAGGACTTTGCCTTCAGCTGCGACAGAGAAAAAGAGCGGAAAGGAAGTTTTTGAAGAACTGCAGAAAAAGGCTTCGTGGACACTCAAAAAATACGGACTCAAAAAAGCAGAAGCCGACAACCTCCTCTTTACGCGTGAAATTCCTTCTTCAACCGGAGAAATTGTTTTCAAGGATTTTGAAGGCTCGAGCACAGAAAAGAGCATTTTCTACCATATAAAACTTGTAAAAAACGTTGAAGGTGATGGCGAAAAATGCAGGTCTTCGTTCTTTATTTCGCTTGAAAAGCAGGACGAAAGCGGAACTGTAATCAGCCATAACATCGTCGGTAATCCGGACATCAAGCGCAGGGGTGTTACGAATTATACGATTAACAGAATCTTTACGGATAAATCCGGCAGAAACCTTGTCTTTGTAGTAGAAAAGCAGATGGAAGACAAGACGGGAATCTGCATCCGCTACATGGTGGAAACAATAAGACTGTAATTGTTCAGAAAATGTAAAAAACAGACAGCGGTAAATTCGAGTTTTTGAAATTAGCCGTCTAAAAAAGGCTTCCGGTCAGTTCCGTCATCAAACAGAGGAGGCAAGTATGCCAAGCT
>CAVJKK010000090.1:0-6065 GCA_963649855.1 Anaerovoracaceae bacterium | reverse complement strand
GTTTCAATGATTCCTGACGAAATCGATTTCTTCCTCCTCGTACAGAGAAAAGTTGAAAAATCAATCGACGCAGACAAGAGCGCACTTCTTCTCCATGACCTTTATCCGTACTACAAGGACAACGCCGTTTCTGACGCTAAAAAGTGGGACATCGCAATCCAGATTTTAAAAATCATCCTCCGCATTGACCCGAAAGACAACTGGGCAAGAAACGAAATCGCTGCCTGCTTCCGCGGCAAATATGCAAAAAATCCGAACGTTGAACAGTACATCACTTCTTCAAACCTTACGCAGAACTTCCGCAACGTGTTTGAAGCAATCAACGACTTTGAAAAACACATCGCTTTCGGCGTAAAGAATTTCGTTTACCACAGAACGTGGGGCGTCGGCATCATCACAAAAGTTGAAAACGACACGCTCACAATCAACTTCGGTAAAAAGAACGGCGTTAAGCAGATGTCACTCAAAATGGCAGTAAGCGCACTCCAGCCTCTCGCACGCGACCATATCTGGGTTTTAAAGGCTACAAAATCAAGGGATGAACTTTCAAAACTCTTTAAGGAAAACAAGGACAAGACAAACGCCCTCAAGCTCATCATCAAATCGTTCGGCAACAGCTGCGACTTTAAGAAAATCAAGGCTGAACTGGTTCCTTCAATCCTCACTCCGGGTGAATGGACTTCATGGAACACAGCCGCAAAGAAAACCCTTGAAACAAACCCGATTTTCGGCGTAAACCCGAACAACATCAACGAATACATCGTACGCGACGGAAAAATCTCCACTGAAGAAAAACTCAGCAACGAATTCCGCGCAGAAAAGAACTTCATGCCACGCGTAGACGTTTTCATGAAATTCTTCAACAACGAAGAAGCTGACAAAGACAGCGAACTTTTCTCTGACATGTACAGCTACTTCAAGGGATTTGTAAAGGGCGCACACCAGGCAAACGAACAGGTTGTAGCATCTTACCTCGTAGTTCAGAAAGTAGGCGCAGAAATGCCGAACCTCGCAGTTCCGTTTACGTTCACTTTTGAACAGCTCTACAGGGACATCGACAATCCGCGCGAAATGTACACTCTCCTCAAGGATACAAAAAACACTACGCTGCAGCAGGATTTCTTAACGAACATCAAGCTTCTTCCGGACTGGCAGAATCAGTACATCGAACTTTTCCCGACAGTTTTGAGCAAGAAAATGCTTGAAGACGTACTGCAGGCAGACGGCGGAAAAGAAAAAGTACAGAAACTTGTCGTAAAAGTATTTGAAACCTTCCGCGACTACCGCGAAGCCGTACTCTTCTTCTTTGAAAACTGCCAGAACGATGAATGGTTCAAAAACTCAGGAATTTCTTATCAGAAGCAGCTCATTACAATCGTAAACCTCATCGATCAGACTTACCGCGAAATTGAAAACCACGTTGATACGACGGAAAACAAGAAAATCAACAAGAACGCCAAAAAACTGATTTTCGGCGACAAAGATGACAAAAATGCCTATGCCGAATACATGCTTTCATGCGACATGGACACGATGACTCACCTCTACACTCTCGTTGACGACATCACGGCACTCGAAGGAAGCTACAAGCAGGCTCTGCGCAACAGAATTCTCGAAAAGTACAGCGATTACAAGTTCCGTGCAAAGGAAGAAAAGTCAATCGCACCAAAGGGAATGCTCGTTACAAAGGCAAAACTCGACGAAAAGAAAGCGCTCGAAACAAAGATGACAACAATCGACATTCCGGCAATTGCAAAAGAAGTTGCAGATGCAAAGGAAAAGGGCGACTTGAAGGAAAACGCAGAATACATTGCTGCAAAAGAAGCGCAGCATAAGCTCAACAACGACCTCAAACGCCTGCAGGGTGAACTTGCACGCGCCGTTATCTTTGACCCGACGACAGCAACTACATCAATGGTTTCTTTTGGAACGGAAGTTACGCTTACAAACAACAATACCGGCAAAGATGAAAAATACATCATCATGGGACCATGGGAATCAGATCCTGATGCAGGGATCATCTCTTACCTGTCACCGTTCGGCAATGCAATTCTTGATGCAAAAGCAGGTGAAACACTCGAGTTCACAATCAACGAACACGAGAACAACTACACCGTAAAATCAATCAAACTTGCAAAGTAAGTTAAGTTGAGACAAAAAAAACAGCCGCAAGGCTGTTTTTTTTTGCGCTGTCGCGCAAGGGATTGGAGTGGCGCGCAAAGCGCGGTGCGCAGCACCGAAGGCGCGCAAGACGCCGTAGCCACGCAAAGCCCGGTTGGGGCTCTGCCCCAATGCGCCCATATAAAAAATCTACTTTTCTGACGGAAAAATCTTTACGAGGGCTTTTACCAGCTGCACGTTTTCTTCGTGAGCCTTGATTGACACGCGGTACCAGCTCGAATCCATACCGTAAAAGTCCGAACAGCCGCGGATTACAATTTTTGACATCGCAAGCGCCTGACAGAGGGGAGCGTTGAACGGATTCGGTGAAGAATCTTCCTCATTTACGGGCGACTGTTTTTTCGGTCCGTTGTGGCCTTTTTTGTCCCGGTTATGAAGTGAGCCGGACGCAAAAGCAGACGCAGTTTTCTGAAGTTCGTCGTTGAGCTGAATTAAAATGTAGTTGCCCTCCCCGCTTAAGACTTTTGCACCGATTGAGGCAAAATATTCCGACAGATATTTTCGTTCTTCTGACACGAGTTTTGTCATCTGTTTGTGCCATGAATTGCTTTCGATTTCTGCCTTCATTACCGCAGCTCCGGTTACCTGAGCGTCTGTGCTGATTGTCCACGGACGCATCGCATTTACGAGCGGATTGTAAACATCAGAACTGAAGCAAAGCGCGTAGCCCAGGCGAAGTCCTGCCATTCCGTAGAATTTAGTAAAGGCATTGAGGATGATAAGGTGAGGAAATTCCTTTGAACGGCTGATTAAAGTGCGCACGTTTTTTTCAGCTTTTTCGCTGAACTGGCTGAAGCAGGAATCAAGGACAAGCACAGTATTTGATTTTTCGCAGAGCTCTGCAATGCGGACAATCATCTCCAGCGGCATGACATTTCCTGCCGGATTTGACGGACTTGCCATGAACATCAGAGGCACGCCACCAGAAAGAATTTTTTCGAGATGTGCAAAATCGTTTTCCGTAAACTTGAAGTCGTTGTCTTTTTCGAGCGTAAGGTGAAGGATTTTGTCTTCGCTGCATGCCATCAAAAGTGCATTTTCATATTCTGAAAAAGCAGGTTCAACGATGAGGTTGAAGGCAGTTCCCTGAACGTTTTTTCCAAAAACCATTGAAATAAGCTGTGTTATGTCCGCAGCTCCGGAACCGCAGAGAATCGGACCGTCAAATTTCCAGTATTCTGCAAGATTCTCCTTCAGCTCCGTACAGTTCGGGTCAGGATATGCAGCAAGGATGTCAGGATTTAAAGAAAGGGCAAGAAGTGCTTTTGAAGCAGCCTTGTGAACTCCAAGCGGACTCGTGTTTGCAGAAAAGTCCAGATAATCATCTAAGCGTCTTGAATTAGTTCCACCATGAAAAAACATAATGACCGATTATAGCACGTTGTTTAAAAGTCTGAAATAGAAATATGTTAATTTGCATTTACTTCCGTTTTTTGATAGATTATCAACAATTTTCAATTTCAGATGTTACGTTTGGGATGACCGTCCGGCATCAGCAAGTATATCAATGACAGAAAAATAATCTCACTTTTCGTAAATCTGCAAAAAAACGCGGATTTTTACAGGAGCAAGGTATGAATAAGTACGTCAAACGGTATCTTATTGATGCAATGGGCGGAATGGCGCAGGGACTTTTCGCATCACTTTTAATCGGAACAATCATTAAAACGCTGGGGCAGCAGCTTCTTCTGGCAGGGCAGAATCCCGTCTTTAAGTTTTTAGTTGATGCAGGAACTTTTGCGTGTGATGCGCACGTCGTCGGGGCGGCAATGGCTGTCGGAATCGGTTTTGCAATGAAAGTTCCGGCACTGGTTCTGTTTTCGCTCGCGGCAGTTGGAAGCGCGGCGAATGTCTGCGGCGGTGCCGGCGGTCCTCTTGCAGTCCTTTTTGTTGCAATTTTCGCCGGTGAACTGGGTTCTCTCGTAAATGGAAAAACAAAGGTTGACATCATCGTAACTCCGTTTGTAACGATTCTTTCCGGAATTCTTCTTACAGTTTTAACGGCAAAATACATCGGCAGGGCGGCGCTCGCCTTTGGAAACGTCATCGTCTGGGCAACGACGCTCCGCCCGTTCTTAATGGGAATCATAATTTCACTTTTAGTCGGCATTCTTCTGACGCTTCCGGTAAGTTCCGCTGCAATCTGTGCGGCTCTCGGGCTTACGGGACTTGCGGGAGGTGCAGCAACTGCGGGGTGCTGTGCACAGATGGTTGGTTTTGCAGTCCTGAGTTTTACAGAAAACCGCTGGTCGGGTGTCTTGAGTCAGGGACTTGGAACGAGCATGCTTCAGATGCCGAACATCATAAAAAATCCGAAAGTATGGATTCCTGCCTGTCTGACTTCCGTAATCACAGGACCGCTTGCAACCTGCGTTTTTAAACTGGAAATGAACGGAGCGGCTGTGAGTTCCGGGATGGGAACCTGCGGACTTGTAGGACCGATTGGAGTTATTTCCGGCTGGTTCAATCCGTCGGAAACAGCCTTGAACCACGGCGCTATAGCCATAACTCCCGGTTTTTCTGACATTGCAGGACTCGTTTTAATCAGCATTGTCTTACCGGCGGTTTTAACGTGGATTTTCGGAAAACTTTTCAGAAGAATGGGCTGGATAAAAGAAGGCGACCTTCTTCTTGAACAGACCTCAAGGGAAAACAACGGCACAAAACCGGCTGAAACCTCACAAAAAGAATAGAGAATAACAGCAGACAGCGGTGGCAGATTTCGTCACGGCTGTTTTTTTTCTATTGCGCATTTTTGTTTATTGGTGCAGAATTTGCCCTGCATTCATTTTTTTCAAGAGGTCAAAATGTCCGGCAACCAGAATCCCGCTTTAATTCAGTTTTCACAGAACGTGTATCTGCTTCCGCTGGCGACGAACATCGGTGTAATCGCCCTGAAGCAAAGCGACGGCACAGTAAACATCTACTTAATCGAAAGCGGAAACGACGACGCACAGGCAGCAGTCATCTTAGAAAAATTAAAGGAATTTTTCAGCACAGATTCCCGCACAGTAACGCTGAAAGCCGTCATCAACACACATTCACACGCTGACCACTGCGGCGGAAACGACTTTCTGCGCAAAAACACGGGCTGTGAAGTATGGGCGAGCGAAGGTGAAGCAGCAATCATGCAGTGCCCGGTCATCGAAACAGGCTTAATCTGGGGCGGAATGCCGGTTCAGGAACTCGAAACCCGCTACTTTGTTGCCCAGCCGTGTGCAGCGGACAGAACGTTCAAAAATGATGCAGTTTTTTATATCGAAGAAAAAATCAAGGTAGAAGTAATTTCGCTGAAAGGCCACTACATCGACCAGACAGGCTTTCTGCTCACAGACACCGACGGCAAAAAAACGCTCTTTGCAGGAGATGCCCTGAGCGGCAGAAACGCAATCAAAAGATACTGGATTCAATACCTTTTCGACGAAAAACAGTCAAAGGAAAGCCTGGACAAACTTTCTCACATCAAGGCGGATTTTTACGTTCCCGGTCACGGAGATTTTGTTACGCAGATAGAAGGACTGGTTGAGCTCAATCTTCTCGCACTCTTAGAAACAGAAAACCTGATTCTAGATGAACTGAAAACTCCCAGAACTTCAGAAGAAATCTTAAAGGCAGTTGCCGACCGCAATTCCCTCAATTTAAAACTGAGCCAGTACGTTTTAATCGGCTGTACGCTTCGTTCATATCTGAGTGCACTCGCAGATGAAGGCAGAATCAGATACGAAATAAAAGAAAACAAAATGCTCTGGCAGATAAAATAGCCCTAACTTCAAGTTTTTGAAATAAAATGTTCTGAAAAAAGGCGCGCGACGTCCTGTCGTGCGCGTAGTGAGTACGATTGCAGAAAATTCAAAAAATGAGCTTCGTAGTCAGTACGATTGCAG
>CAVJKK010000089.1:0-6183 GCA_963649855.1 Anaerovoracaceae bacterium | reverse complement strand
CGGTTGTTTGTTTTTGCGTGCATTTTGGTTGCCTTTTGGTGCGCCGTGTCCTGCCGCGTTTTTGTTTCCGAGCGGTGCGCCGCCTTTACAGCCGTTTTCGTAATTACGTGCGCTTGCGCTGATTGTCGGACAACAAAGTGTAAAAATCACTTTTTCAATCTGTTCGAGGTTTGCACTGTAATCGGTCGTATCATCGTCAGCACGGAAACAAAAATTAAACAATGCTTCAAAAAGCCGTTGTTTACTTTCTGCCGTTGGTAACATCTGAATAGCGTCCCAATAAGAGCGATAAAAAATAAAACTATTTCTTGCCATGTTTCCTTCTCCTTGTTTGTTTTTGTTAAGAAAACGCCGCGGCGGAGTTGAACCGCCTTTCCCGGTACGGCGTTACGCAATTACTGTTTTATGCTGTTGTCTCTTTCCAAGTGGTCATGAAAAGAGGTTTCCAAGGCGTAGAAAAGTCCAAAATTAAGAAAACAACGTTTTCCCCAATCCCACGCCAGCGCATCGGCTACAGTTGCCTGCCGGGTTTTTCGAGCCTGCGAAACTCTAAAGCCCCACTACCTGAATAACACTGTGAATTCTTTGCCCTTAAGTTCCGGACAAAATATAAATATGTGTGCCTGCATTTAATGACCGCAAACAAAGTCATGATTTTTTTACGGGGCAACGCCCCTAAACATTGCAGGCGGTAAACTGACCCGCCGAAAACAAAGGTCGTATTGTACGCGCTCCCCTGAACTGCGCTGCCTTTCGTTTCCAAAGCCTTAATCTTTTGCATAGTAGTTAAAACGGAATGTCTTCCGAATAACCCTGCCCACTCGGAGACGGTGCAACGTTGTTGACCGTTCCTCCTACCGCGCTGGCAACTTTCTGAACATTTGCCGGAGCGGTCTGCGCTGATGTCTGAACCGGCGCGTCTTTATGCTGATTGAAAGCAACATAAATCTGCGAATAGCGCGCGTCGTTCTTATTTTCTTTGACCGTGATATAAGCCGTGTGCCCGAGCCACGTTCTAAAATCAAAGTTACCCGGCGCAATGTTGAACGCGCGGAAAAATCTCGACATTGAACGGTCCCACATTTCAACATTTTCTTTTGTTGTCATTTCGCCGTTGTGCTTTAACACGCCTTCCTGCGGGCGCGGAAAAAGCGTCATAGAACTCGGACTTGCGTTTGGGTGTCCCTTAATCTGAAAGAGCACGTTTTTTGCGCCGTCTAAACGTGTGTTATCGACAACGTTTGAAATTTTGGCGAAATATTCGCCGTCTTTGAGGTAGTCTTTTGCTTCTTCCTCAAAATAGTGGAATCCATTTCCCCACTGTTCCATTTTGTTTCCTCCTAAAATGGTTTTTTGTATCGCTTCCCAGTCGAAGCTGTTCCCGCGTTTTCTCATAAGCCGTAGTAGTTACGGATTGCAACGTCTACCGCTTTCAAGTCGTTTGGAATGCGCTGTTCAAACATTCCTTCCGGGCTTTTTGCCGTTGTATAACCGTCTGACTGCGTGATAAAACAGTGCTGACCGTCAAACATCTGCGTTAAAAGAACGATGTCAAAACAGCCCTCAACCGTAAGCTGATTGTCCAGAAGCTTACCGATTGTTTTTGCCTTGATTTTGCCGTCTACTTCTTCCGTGTGGTGCAGGAAGTAAACGACTACATCGTCTGGCAATTTGTGGTTAATCAAGTGGATTAAATCGCGGAAATGCAGCGCGATGTCCGTCCATTTGCCGAAGCCGTTTTCTTTTGCGCGGTCAAAACTTTCGTTAACAAGCAGATATTGACTGTCGTCAATAACGTATGCTTTTTTTGTAAGTTCACCGCTCAACACGCGTTCAATTTCCGTGTAGCCCGCGTGCGCCATTAACGGCAATTTTTTTTGAAATGGAAGCCTGCTTTTCTCTACTGAGAAAATGCTGACTTCATTCGGTTCAAAATTTTTCAGGCTGTATGTTTTGCCTGAACCTGATTGCCCTAAACAAAGAACTGGAATTCCCATATTTTTTACCTCCTAGTGATTAAGCATTTGTTTCTGCTGTTTTGCTGTAAGACAGTTGAACGCCGCGGTGTCCGGGTAAAGATATTCAACTGTGTCCCCGCGGTCGCCAGTGCGGTCAACGTCCATCTGATTGACAATCTTGCGACGCTGTTCCCTTAATTCATCAAGCCAGTTGTTTACGCGTCTTTTGAACGCCTTAATTGAAGGGATAGCCTTTCCGGTTTCTTTCCCGAACATAGAGCGCAAACAGCCGTCTTTTATTTCCGCGGCGTACCCTTTATATTCAAGGAATATGCCGTATTTATTGGCGTATCCCTTTACATCGTTGTAGCCGTTGTTTGCCTGCCACTCACTGAATTTTTTTATAAATTCTTCGTTTGTGAGCACGCCTAAGCGTTTAAGTTCAAACAGTTCTTTAGGTAGTTCCATTTCCTTACTCCTTGTATCTGCCTTCGTGCCGTAAGACTTTGTCTCCCTCGTCCTTGAACGCGTTGAACGCTTCGCGGTAGGTAGGAAAACAGTCAATCCCGAAGGGCTCGTTTTCTTTTGTTACATCAAGCAGAAAATAAAGTGTTTCTGCGTTGACCGTCTTTTTGTAGATTTCAAAGACGCAATAACCGCCGTCTGCGTAATATTGCGGTACTGCTTCCCTGAACCATAGTTCCCCGCTCTTAATCGTTTTAATCTGCTGGTCGCTGTAGTTCATTTCCTCCTTCCTTTTGCCCGTTGTTCTTTACCCAGTCCTCTAATTCAGACTGAATAAACCGTAAAATCGTGCGGTTGCCCTTGCTTGACGGTAAAGTGTGGAAAGGAATGCGATTTCCTTTCACCTGGAGATAAATCCAGGAAGGCTTTACCGATAAGAAAAGCGCCGCTTCTTTTGCGCTTAACATCATCTTTCTACCTCTTTGTTGTTTTCGTTTGTTTGGGTGGGTAGTTAACTTTCGTTAACTCATAAACCAAATATAATTCACTCAAGTTAATTAGTCAAGCATTTTTTTTGCTTTTTTGACGGTTTTTATAAATTTTTATTAACTTATGTTAATTTTATAGCGTTTTTACAATTTACTTCCGTTATTATTGCCGGAGGTTAATTTATGACATTTGTTGAACGTGTTTTGAATGAACTGGAATATCAAGGCAAAACAAAAAGTGAGTTAGCCGATTATTGCGGACTGACGCGGTCTGCCTTTTCTATGTGGATAACGCGCAATTCTATCCCCTCCGCTGACGTAGCCTTAAAAGTAGCGCGGTTTTTAAACGTATCTGTTGAGTATCTGATTGACGGTGTAGAAAAAGACCAGAGCGCCGCCGACAAGTGTGTTTTGCAGATAATCGAGCTTCTTAAAAACTTCAATCCCGCTGACAAAGTGCGCATTTTGAAAATCGTGGAATGTTTTCAGACGCTGGAGGAAAAAGACAAACAGCTTTATATCCAGATGTTAGATTTACTCATAAGGAATAAAAGCCCCGTAAACGCGTCAAAATGGGTGCGGTAGTGTACTTTTATGATTTTGTGTAAAAGACCTCTAAAAACGCCCTTTTTTTGCGTCTGAGAGCATTTTAGAGACAAAAAAAAGCCGTTAAAAAAACTTTAACGGCTTAAAAACGATTTTTAATTAAAAACTTTACTCAAAACAAAGGCACTAATCTGCATACCCGCTTCTTTTGCCATTGCCTTAATTCTGTCGCGTTCCTGTGGCTGACACGATACGGCAAGGAAAATCCGGGTAGTGCCTTTATTATGTTTACCCTTTCCGCGCTCCCTCGAACGTGGTGCGCGTGTTTTCTGAGTTTCCATTCTGCGCCCCCTAGAAAATATTTTTTACAAGCATAAGAACGCCCGTTAAAAACACACAGACTGCAATTACGATTTTAGTTGACTTAGTCATTTTCTGCTCCTAAAATACATTCAGGTTTAAGCCGGTTGAATGACCGGCAACATATCCGATAATTAACTTATTTCAGTAAGTCAATTATTAAACTGACAAGGCTTGCAACTGTGCCAATAATCGCAACTGCCTTCCAGAACCATTCGCCCCGTTCTTTACGGGGCTTTTCTTTTCTGTCCACGCTTTCACCTCCTTTCCCTTAAGATGTCTTTATAATACATCACTTTATATATTTTTGTCAAGTCAATTCTGATAATTAAAGAGACAAAAAAAAGAGCATTGAAAAACTTTCAACGCTCTTTTTCTTGAGGTTTTGCCCCGGCTAATATCTTAAAAAGATTATAGCATTATTCTTCTTCTTTTGTGAATAACTTGCAGACTGCAATAATTGCAGAACCGACAATAGGAATAGCCGCATTGATTGCAACCGCGTAAGCCGGATTGACGTAAGTAACAACAGCGACGCTGATAGTTTCAATACCGGTAACAATTCCAGTAATTAAATTAAAAACTTTCTTTGACATTTTTCTGTCCTCCGATAGTTACTGTCATTCTGTGATTGCTTCAAGTTTTACCCTTAATTCAGAAATTTCTTCCCTTGCACTTGCCCGCTGTGTAGTTACATCTTCGGGAATTGCTTTGCCGGTTTCTGAATACCTTGAAACATACCAGTCAGTTTCTGACAAGTATTTTTCAAGCGTGTTGATTTTTTCTTCATACAGTGGCTTTACTTCATCGCTTAAACCGTCTGCAAGGATTTCTTCTTCAGTTTTGTCGACAAGTTGCAGATTGCCGTTTTCGTCTTTTACAACTTTCTTATTCTGAAAATGTCCCTCGCCGTTGTACGCTTTTTCAAGTGCCTGCTGGAACACGTCAGCCGTTTCTGTTTCTGTGTTTTCAGTTTCCGTTGACGTTGTTTCTGACGTTTCCGCCGTGTTAGTTGTTTCTGTGGTTTCTTCAGCCATTATGTGCCTCCATTACGCTACAATTATGAACCGTAAGTCATAACTTAAATATGTTGTTGTCTGTGAAGTAGAGCAGGAAAGGGTTACGCTGTTGCTGTTGTTGGCAAAATCGACAACAGCGTCAAAATCGCTTCGGAAGCGTGCTAATTCATGTGCGTATTTGCCTATAATCTGCCATTCTTTTGTAGCGGTCGTACCGCTAACTATATTCAGCAAAGTACTAGTCACTTCACTATACGCCGTACCACTAGGGAAGCAGTAACCGTAGAGGTGAGTTGAACCCATTGTTATATCGAGCGTGCGGTAACCGCTTGTTTCTGCTTCGTAGCCGATTGCGACTGAGTTTAGCAAATTGGCAGCGGCGGCAGTTCCGATAGCAATAGAAGCTGTCCCTGTTGCGGTTGTGTTTTTTCCGATTGCTATTGCTGAGGAAGCAGTTGCCTGAGCACTATTTCCGAGTGCTGTCGCACACGGGAAAGTTGCTTGTGCTGTACTGCCGATTGCGGTCGTAAAATTATTAGTTGCGTCTGCCCCCTCTCCGACCGCCGTTGCACGAGTATATGTTGCTGTCGTTTCGTTTCCTATAGCAACAGAATAGCTTCCGCTGGCAACTGAGTTTGCCCCTATTGAAACAGAATAGCCGGTTGTCGCCTGTGCTTTATATCCTAAAGCGACTGAGTTCAATGCGGCTTTTGTTGTGGTTGACATTGCTTCACTTCCACCGATTGCAACTGAGTTTCCCTCAGATGCAATTGTGTTTTGTCCGATTGCAATATCGCGTACACCGCTCGCCTTAGAGGTATCCCCGATTGCTGTTGAATAGTTCTTACTTGCACTTGCCTCGCGTCCTAGTGCTGTTGAATAGTCTCCGCTTGCCGTTGCCACGCTCCCTAGTGCTGTTGAATAGTCTCCGCTTGCCGTTGCCACGCTCCCTAGTGCTGTTGAATAGTCTCCGCTTGCCGTTGCCACGCTCCCTAGTGCTGTTGAATAGTCTCCGCTTGCCGTTGCCACGCTCCCTAGTGCTGTTGAATAGTCTCCGCTTGCCGTTGCCACGCTCCCTAGTGCTGTTGAATAGTCTCCGCTTGCCGTTGCCACGCTCCCTAGTGCTGTTGAATAGTCTCCGCTTGCCGTTGCCACGCTCCCTAGTGCTGTTGAATAGTCTCCGCTTGCCGTTGCCACGCTCCCTAGTGCTGTTGAATAGTCTCCGCTTGCCGTTGCCACGCTCCCTAGTGCTGTTGAATAGTCTCCGCTTGCCGTTGCCACGCTCCCTAGTGCTGTTGAATAGTCTCCGCTTGCCGTTGCCACGCTCCCTAGTGCTGTTGAATAGTC
>CAVJKK010000088.1:2777-6205 GCA_963649855.1 Anaerovoracaceae bacterium | reverse complement strand
GTTTTAAGTCTGCAGCACCGATGCTTGCCTTTGTGCCGTTAAAAGTGCTGTCTGACTTATCCCAGCTGTTTTTAGGATTGCGCATTCCGCGGATAGCATGTTCAAAACCCCAGACCTGTGTATTTTCAAATTTCATAATAACTCCAGAAATATTGCTCTAGTGTAACTGAAAAATCAGAGCATGTAAAATAAGAAAATAATGAAAAAAAATCCCGCAGACCGTGTACTTTGGCTTGCGGGATTTTTTATTAGTCTTAAAGAAAGTTATTTTCTAAAATCTTTAGGACGACGTTTTGTGAGTTTGCATTTTGAACACTCTGCTACGTTGCGGAGTCTTCCGTTTTCGTACAAAGTCTTCATTACGATTTCGCCACCACATTCAGGGCATTCAAATTTCTGTGTTGCAACTGTTGTACGAGAGTTCTTACTAGCACCAGCCATGACTATCCTCCAAAAAATATTCGAATATGTTCGAACACTATAATTATTTTTGAATGGTGTGTCAAGATTGAAAAACTCCAGTTTTGGAAAAAAGCGGTTTTAATCGATATAATACATGGAACTCGTATTGACTAGAAACCTTACCTTTGCTAATATTTACAAAGTTTTTATTTGGGGGTGCCTCCTTTGGCTGGAAAAAAATCATCTGCAGAAAAAAGACATGCACAGAGCGAAGTTCGTCGCTTGCACAACAAAGCAATTAAAAGTGAAGTTCGCACTTATGCAAGACAGTTTGTAGAAGCTGTTCAGGCTAAAGATGAAAAAGCTGCAAAAGAAAAATTGACAACTTTAGTATCTAAGCTTGATTCTGCCCGCAGCAAGGGCGTTCTTACACGCAATGCTGTTTCACGCAAGAAGTCTCGCATGATGAAACTTTATAACGTTTCGTTCAGCGCAGCTGCTGCAAAATAACTGGACTCTTTTCGTCTAAAAACCTGGTGTCATAGAGTTTGTCTTTGTGGCATCAGGAATTTTTTTTCAATTTTCGTTTTTGAGGTAAATGAATGTCTGCTAAAAAAGTAACAAAATATGATTTAGTTGAATCAGTTTACCAGAAAGCGCGTTGTGAAAAAAAAATCGTTCAGGATGTTGTTGAACAGCTTCTTGATGAATTAAAAGATGCCTTAAAAGACGGAAATACAATCGAGCTTCGCGGTTTCGGGACTTTTGAACCCCGGCTGCGGAAAGGTCGCTCTAAGGCAAGAAATCCAAAAACCGGCGAACAGCTTTCAGTTGCACCACATTACGTTGCAGCGTTCAGAGCTGGTCAGGAACTGAAAAAATCGCTTTGGGATCTTCCGGTTTCAGAGTAGCACTTAAGGAAAACCTGGATGATCCAGTGCATTGTTTCTGTTTTTCTTTCAATCCTTCTTAAATTCCTTGCACATCCTAATTTTATCTTTACGGACGGACTTGGCTTTCTGGCATGGATTTATTATGTACCCGTCCTTTTTTCAATCTCTAAGTTTACGATAAAACAGTCTCTCATCTCGGGCTTTATTTACGGATTTTTCAGTTACGGATTTACGTTTTACTGGCTTTTAAAGTATGACATTCTTGCAGGGCTTGGAGCATACCTTCTTTTCGGCATTTACTGGCTGGTCATTTTTGTCTTCTTAAAAATAAGTTCAAAAACCCGCAAATACAGTTTTATTTTTAACTGCGCGCTCATTTTCCTTGCGGAATTTTTCTTTTCTGCCGGTTACTTTGGCTTTACCTACGGCGTTTCAGGCTACACCCAGTGGAAATATTCACTTTTTGTACGTTCGGCGCGCTATCTGAAAGTCTGGGGAATCACTTTTCTGATTGTCTATTTTAACTGCGTTCTGGCAGCCATCCTTGAATATTTTTACAAGTACAGGCATTTTAATTACGTTCACTGCGGTGCGGCAATCTTTTTCGGACTGCTTTTGTTTCAATATACGTTCGTGGGATTTTTTCTTGATGAAGAGAAGACCGGAAAAACATTAAAGGTTGCGCTGATTCAAAGTAATTCTGACCCGTGGAAAGACGGAATCAATGAATACATAAAGGAAGTTGAGTCGCTCAAGGAACTTACGGACAGGGCGCTGCTTGAAAATCCCGGGACAGAACTTGTCGTCTGGCCGGAAAGTGCAGTTGTGGTCGACGTAATTTCTTATTTCATCTACCGGCATAATTCGCAGGTTAACCAGAAGCGCGTAAAACTTGCGACGGAGCTGTTTGACTACATAAACTCAAAGAACTGTCGCTTTTTAATCGGGACGAACTTTAAGCATTTCAACAGTGCAGTTCTTTTTACGCCGACGAAATCCGTCATTGAATCTCAGCGGACAATCCTTCCGAACTGGCAGGTTTACAAGAAAAATCATCTAGTGCCGGTTTCTGAAGATTTCCCTTTTAAAGGACTTTTGAATAAATATTATAAGGAAAGTGTGCAGAACGGGCGTTACTGGCTTCCCGGAAAGAAAATGCGCCTTTTGAACTGCGGAAACGTTACGCTCGGAACGCCGGTTTGTTTTGAAGACACCTTCGGCAACATAAGCAACGCGATGTGCGACAAAGGGGCAGAACTTCTGGTCAACATTTCAAACGATTCGTGGTGTGCGAGCAGGGCGTGTCAGATGCAGCATATGGCGGTGGCGTGTTTTCGTGCGATAGAAAATGGAGTTCCATTTCTGAGGGCAACTAACAGCGGAGAAACGTGTTTTATAAACTCTTACGGTACGGTGGAAAAAAGGATTGAGCCGTTTAAGGCAGACTGGTTATATTGCGAAGTTGAATTAAATCGGTTAAGATAAAGCATATGTCACAGAATGAAGCAGAAAATACGAACCTGACAAAAGAAGAAAATCCAAAAAAAAATCTTACGGTTTTCGGGCAGGAAACTGAATTTGACGGTGAACTTGAGTTTACTGATGAACTTGTAATTACGGGCAGATTCAGCGGAAAAATCAATGCGACGGGCGATCTTGAAGTTGATAAAACTGCAGTCTGTGATGTTGATTCAATAAAAGTGAATTCACTTGTAATTTCGGGGAAAGTTAAGGGAAGCATTGAGGCAAAGGAACGCGTTGAAATGTGTTCCGGCAGCAAAGTGACGGGCGACATAGTAACGGCAAGAATCCGTATTGCAGACGACGTTGAGTACGAAGGACAGGTTACGATGCTCCAGAATCCGCCGGAAATCGATCTGTTTTCCGTTGCTTCCGATGAATTCAGACAGGCGCTGATTGTTAAGTCAGATTTGCCGCATTAAAAATTAACAGATTCTTAATAAATGTGGTTATTGACTTTTTAATTATCAGAATACTATAATCACTTGTCAGATCTTTATTAAAAATCCTGTACATTTTTATATTTTTTAGCCGGAGAACTGATGTTTTACTGCTGTCCGGCTTAAAATCCTTTTTAGAAAATCAATTTATGTTTTAAATAATTATTAATAA
>CAVJKK010000088.1:0-2764 GCA_963649855.1 Anaerovoracaceae bacterium | reverse complement strand
CCCTGCTCCAGAAGAACAGAGTCAGCCTTTTGTACCGCCGGAAACAGAAGCTGCAGAAGCTCCCGCTCAGGAAAATGCAGAACCGGAAGAATCTTCAGAAGCCGCTGAACCGGAAAATTCAGAGACGGAAGACGGCGAGAGAAGGACAAGGGTTGTAGTAAAGCCGAGACGCCGCGTCGTAGTAACAAGAAACGAGAACGAACGGACAGAAAGACAGGAGCGCGGCGAACGCACAGACCGCCCGTACAACAACAGACAGCACAACAATAACAACAACGGCAGAAGAACTTCTTACCGCGAAAGAATTGCTGCAAGAAACGCTGCAAGAGACGAAGCCACCGCAGCAGCACAGATTATAGAAAATCCCGAAGAATACGAATCAAAACCACGCCTTTTAATCAACGATCTGACAAAGATGAGCATGCCGGAACTGCGTTCAATGGCAATCGAATACGGCTGTGCAGAAGAAGACATCCCTTCAATGAAAAAACAGGAAGTAATCTTCAATATCCTCAAGGCGCACACAGAGCGCGGCGGGTTGATTTTTGCTTCAGGTGCACTTGAAATCCTGCCGGACGGATACGGCTTCCTTCGTTCTCCGCAGAACAGCTATCTTCCGGGACCTGATGACATCTACATCAGCCCGAGCCAGATTCGCCTTTTCAACTTAAAGACCGGCGACACGGTTTACGGACAGACTCGTTCACCGAAAGAAGGAGAGCGGTTCTTTGCGCTCCTCCGCATTGAAACCGTAAACTTTGATGAACCGCGCGTTGCACAGACCCGCGTTCCGTTTGAAAACCTCACTCCGCTGTATCCGGACGAAAAACTTACGCTTGAAACCGTGAGTGCAGAATATTCAGGCCGCATAGTTGACCTGTTTGCGCCGATCGGTAAGGGTCAGCGCCTTCTGATTGTTGCTCCGCCGAAAGCAGGTAAGACAATCCTCATGCAGAAAATTGCAAATGCAATCATTCAGAATAACCCGGAAGTTTATTTAATCGTTCTCCTCATTGATGAACGCCCGGAAGAAGTTACGGACATGGAACGCGCCATCAAGGGAGAAGTAATTTCTTCAACGTTTGATGAGCAGGCAACCCGCCACGTTCAGGTTGCAGAAATGGTACTTGAAAAGGCAAAACGCCTCGTTGAACATAAGCGCGACGTAGTAATCCTGCTTGACTCGATTACGCGCCTTGCCCGCGCATACAACATCACAGTTCCTACGTCGGGCAAAGTCCTTTCCGGCGGTGTCGATTCAAACGCACTGCATAAGCCTAAGCGCTTCTTTGGTGCGGCACGCAACATTGAAGAGGGCGGTTCCCTTACGATTATTTCTACGGCACTGATAGAAACAGGCAGCCGCATGGACGAAGTCATCTTTGAAGAATTCAAGGGAACGGGCAACTCGGAAATCAACCTTGACCGCAAGCTTGCAGAACGAAGGCTTTTCCCTGCAATCAACATCAAAAAGTCCGGCACTCGCAAGGAAGAACTCCTGCTTACGGAAGACGAACTGCAGAAAATCTGGGTACTGCGTAAGGTCATTGCGCCGATGGAAGATATCGAAATCACAGAACTTATCCTGCAGCAGATGAAAAAGAGCAAGGACAACAAAGCCTTCCTTTCAGCCATGAACACAGGTTCCGCCGCACAGAACTAGACGAACCTGACCGAAAGCCTTTTTTATGTACTCATTGACTTGATGTGCAAAAAACTGATAATATACGCAATCACATTTGTGATATTAACTTGCTTCCTAACAGTGATGAAATGATAGAAACGCACCGTCTGGTTTTTGCGTAAGCTAGTGGTGACTGGGGTTGCTTTAATATCGGGCAAGTGTAAAGGAGATAAACATGAGAGCAGGTATTCATCCGGAATACAAAATGACAAAAATTACATGCCAGTGCGGCAACGTAATTGAAACACGTTCAACAGTACAGAACATCCACGTTGAAATTTGTTCTGCCTGCCACCCGTTCTACACAGGTAAGCAGAAGCTCGTAGATACTGCAGGACGTATCGAAAGATTCAACAAACGCTTTGGTCTTACAAACAAAGAATCAAAGTAGTTGCAGTAACCGCAAAAATCCGCTCGTTTTCGGGCGGATTTTTTTTATGCGTACTACACGCGCGACGTCCTGTCGCGCACAAAAAACTTCGTTTTTTGTCGGGACTTTAGTCTTTAGCGACATCCTTGTCGCCAGCTTCCGTAAAAAGTAAAAAATCAAAAAAGTTTCTTAGAAAATATGCGAACGACGTCCTGTTGCGCGCGCACATCGTTATCACACAAATAGCGCCACGGATGGCGCGTAAAGAAAGGCGAGATTTTTCAAAAAGCCTGTGCTTTTTGAAAACAAATCTCGCAGTTACAAAAATGACAGGACGGCATTTTTGTAACGACAGTTCCGTATGACAGTCTGTCTCATTTCCGTTCTGCATGGTGTACCCTTTCCGTGTTACAGTGTGCTGATTAGTTAATCAGCGGGGTGCTGATTAGTTAATCAGCATACCACTGATAACACTAAAGAAAAAACAGGTTTCCCATCCACCGACAGGCTCGCACGTCAGAAAGAAGTAATGGCAATGCCGGCAAGCTAAATAAAGTTTCATTTGTCTTTTCTGCAGACCTGCAATATAATTGAGAAGCGTTAGGCAGAGTTTGCAAAACAACGCTTGACATAAAAAAGGGGAGTGACGTAGCCTTGTTCACAGTTCACAGTTCACAGTTCACAGTTCACAGTTCACAGTTCACAGTTCA
>CAVJKK010000087.1:0-6228 GCA_963649855.1 Anaerovoracaceae bacterium | reverse complement strand
GCAGTTCTTTTCCCTGCGGAATTTCCAGATTGCCGTCGCCGTCCATATCCACAGTTCTGAACTCTGGCAATCCACCTGAAAACTGTGTCTGGGCGTACATTTTTTCATTCTGATAGTAGCGCGCAATCTGGTTCTGTCCGTCCAGCACGCTCACCGTTATATACGCTCCTCTGCGCTCTTTTGAAGGAATCGTATAGCTGGAAGAAGCTGCCAGTAGAGTTTTTGCAGAAATCGGTTCAGTTTTTTCGTTTACCGAAGGAACAAAAAAATCTGCACCCAGATTCTGCTTTAAGTTTTCCTCCGGCAGAATTAAAAACGGAGTCCACAAAAGTTCGCCCGGAACAAGATTGAAAATCATTTTGTAGCCCGGACTGCCATTTTCGTCTTTATAGACTGCGGATTTTACAGCCGGCCATGAAGAATATTCAAGCAGGACATTTTCCGCCGGCAGAAGAACATTAAGTGGAACGCCGAAATCACAGTCTGCGATCCAGTCTTCAAGGTCGTCCTGATTGCTGTCATAAACGATTTTCTGCGGGCGTCCGCGTGAATATTCAACTTTAAGGTTGTACGTCAGATCGCCGTCCGTGTCTTTGTAAATCGTTCCATCGTATTGATTTAAGTATTCGGCAAACTCCCGTTTTGTTTCGTCATTCTTTAAAAGTGAAGCGAATTTCAATAAGACTTCAAAATCAACAGACTTATCCGCAAAGGAATAAAAATAATCGAGGGCTTTTTCCTCACTCAAAAGATTTATTCCGTCTTCGAGGGCGGCAACAGCAAAAAGCGGAGAGCGGAGATTGCGGGCATTAAAAGATTTCAGTCTGCGGATTTTCTGTTCCCCGGTTGAAAAAATAGCAGCAAAAATTTCTAAATCTGCCCCCGGATTCTTCCATGAAAAAACTTCACTGATAAAAACATCTGCGAGCCGTGCATTTTCTTCAGTGCGACCGCCTGCAGCATATTCATATCTGAAAAAAAGTTCTGCAAAGCGTCTGTCTTCCGGGTAAATGCGCCGTGCAGCATCAAGTTTTTCGCGTGCTTTTTGAAAATCGTTCAGGGAATAATAAGACTTTGAGCGGATATATTCTGCATCCGCCGAATAAATGAAAGGTTTTTCGTCAAGAATTTCAAGTGCAGAAGAACTTTGTCCCGTCGCACACAGAAGATCTGCATAAAGGACTCTGGCACTTTCCCTGTTGTAGTCGACCCATTCAGTTCCGCTGAGTGCCTTTTGAATTACTGGAATTATTTTATATTTGGGTTCACCGAGGGAAGTTTTTGCAACAGCGCTAAGATAATACAAATCTGCCACAGCGTCATCGTAAGCAAGTCCAAGTTCCGCATTTGACAGAGCCGACTGCCAGTTTTTTGCTGCCACATACTGTTCTGCGATTTTTAAATAACGGGTTGCAGTCTTGCGGTTTGCTGCGGTTGCAGACGAGACTGTATTCAAATTCTGTGGAAATACAAAAAATGCTCCGATGAAGGCACAAAAAAGAATGCATAAAAGTCTTTTTTTCTCAGGCACTAACATTCTTACATTTTATATTCTTTTCGGGCAAAAAAAAAGACCCTCCATATAAGGAGGGCCTTACATAACAACCAAAGACTAGCGAGCCGGAGCAACAGTGATTACTTCAGCTTCTGCAGGAGTAAGAACTGTAACTTTGTCGCCTACATCGATGTCTTTTACGCGGAATACGTCACCAATGTTGATTTTAGAAACATCGATAACGATACGTACTGGAAGATCTTTTGGAAGAGCCTTAACCTTGATCTCAGGAATGTGCTTAACCATAAATCCGCCCTTGAGTACACCGGCAGCTGTTCCCTTGTACTGAAGTTTGTACTGACGTACAACAGGCTTTTTGTTTGTTACCGCAAAGAAATCAGCATGAAGAACTGAATCTGTGATAATGTCGTATTCTGTGTCGCGGATAAAAGCATCGTAATCTTTTCCGTCGAGTTTGAGGGTAACAAGAGTTGTAGCAGTAATGCTACGCCATGCCTTGTTAAACTGAACTGCATCTACAGTGATTGATGTAGCCTTTCCTTCTTCATCGTAAACAACAGCAGGGATTTTTCCTGCAGCACGGATTGCTTTTGCTGCTTTCTTTCCTGTTTCTTTGCGTACTGCTGCTTCTACTACTAACTGTTCCATTTTATAGAACTCCTTAATTTTGAGCGGTCTTCAAAACATTCATAAATGACGTTCCGCCAGCCACTCTTAATTTTATAACGGCAACTAAGTTGCCAACCTGGGACGACAGGATTCGAACCTGTGGAATACCGGCACCAAAAGCCGGGGGCTTACCGCTTGCCGACGTCCCAAAATAACCAGTTTAATAAACCTTAGTCTTCGCCCTCCGGAGCACCTTCAACGACGTGTCCGGCATTATATTCAGACAAGATTTTCTCCTGCAAAGCCTCCCGGAACTCCGGACTTATAGGATGAGCAACATCCTTATATTCTCCGTTTGCTGTTCTGCGGCTAGGCATTGCGATAAAAAGTCCTGTTTTACCCTCAATGATTTTTACATTGTGGACAACAAAAACTCCATCAAATGTTACTGTAACGTAAGCCTTAAGCTTACCTTCAGCCGTCACTTTTCTGATACGCAGTTCTGATACTTCCATACAAGTACTCCTCCGTTGCAAAAAATTTTATAAGCCAGAAAATCACTACCCGACCAGGCAGCAATTCCAACGCTTACACAACAATGAATATGCTTTTTCGGCGTCCTGTTTTGAATCATAGACACCGAAAACCGTTGCTCCCGAGCCGGACATATCCGCCCAGACAGCACCACTGTTTTTTACATTTCCTAAGGCAGAGCCTATTTCAGGATATTTTTGCAATAAGACAGACGTAAAACTGTTTGCAAAAGTCCAGTCCTTGACCGAACCGTTGTAAATCCGCTCCAAATCTGCCAGATTCGGACAAACAGTAAAACTGTTTGACTCATAGGATTTATCCAGAAGTTCATAGGCTTCTTTTGTTGAAGAATGAACTCCGGGAAAGACAAGTAAAAAGAACAAATCATCTCGCGAAGGAATCGGTTTTACGACATCTCCGCGACCGGTAACGACAGCGCAACCGTTTTTATTCTGATTCTCTCCGCTATGCAGAAAGAAAAAAACATCACTTCCAACCTGACCGGCAACTTTGTCCGCAAGCTCATCGGTTAAAGGAATCTGATTCAGGTGAGCCAGAGCCTTTAAGAACGAAGCCGCATCCGAAGAACCGCCGCCAAGTCCGCCTCCACTGGGAATATGTTTTTCAAGAATGATCTGAACTCCAGAATCGCAGCCAGTAAAAGCACAAAATGACTTATATGTCTTCGTTAAGGTATTTTCCTGCGGCAGATCATTAAAACCAGGCGATAAAACAACACAGGTATTTTTTTTCTGCAACGGGCTGACCGTAAGTTTATCATACAAACCGACAGTCTGAAAAATACTTTCAATATCGTGATAACCGTCACCGCGCTTCGGCAAAACTTTCAATCCAAGGTTCACTTTTGCAGGTGCAGAAACACAAATATCCGACGACATCGGTACTATTATACAGAATTCTGAGTGGAAGTCAACGCGCGCTTTCTGCCACACTTAGCTGAACAGGAACAGGGAACGCCAGAAGCAGAAAACGCAGGAATTACAAAAATTTGTCTGTTATTTTTTTTACAAATTCTTGACGGAATGGGCATTAAAAATTTATTATATCGGTACGCGCAAGCGGGGGAAGGCAAAATGTTCACAGGTGAATCTTTCAATGATTCGTTCAGTGGTTCTGGCTTTTCGTATGCCGATGAATATTATGACGACACAACTGATTCTGACGATTTATCAGTTAGTGACGATAGTTCATTGGATGATTTCGAAGACGATGACATGTATGACGAATCTTTTGATGATGATTTGGAGGAAGACGACGCTTCTGACGGCGATTCCACTTTGGACAATGGCTTTAACGATGATTTTGAAGAAATGTAATCAAAATCTGATTAAAGTTATTTAAAAACAAAAACGGGAAGCAGGAAAATATGTCACACACACATATTCTCCGGCCTCCCTTTTTTTTGCACCCTACGGACTTGCGTGTTTTACGGCGCACTCAGCATTTATGCGTTCTGTGAATCTCCGTTTTTGATGAACGTTCCGGCGTGCCAGAGTTTTTCGAGTTCATAGAAGTTGCGGGCATCTTTTGACATAAGGTGAACGAGAACCGAACCGATGTCGATTACGTTCCAGTCGTCTCCGCCTGCAGTTTTTGTGTGCGTCAGGTGAATCTGCATGTCATTTGCCTTAACGTAATCCTTTACCTGCTTTGCAAGTCCCTGCCAGTGCGCTGCACTGTGGATTGTTGCGATTACAAAATAATCTGCGCAACTTGTGAGTTTTGTAACTTCAATTACAGTAACGTCTTCTGCTTTTCCGTCTTCAATTATCTTTGCAATTTCGAGTGCCTGCTCTTTTGCTGTTTTTTCTGCCATTTTTATCTGCCTCCAGTATTTTTTACGTAGCGTCCGTCAAAATCTTTTCCCAGGATAATCGTAAAATCAACGTTTGTACTTGTTTCGAAACTGTTCTGGTAATCATCTTCGGACTCTGCCTTTATTTCTTCATCAACAATATTCGTACAGTGAATAAAGTCTCCGAGGTTTTTTGCAATATCTGCGTTCCCGATGTGATTTATGATCTGTGTTTTTTCAATATCGCTTTGTTCGGCATTAAGCGTATTCAAAACATCGTAACCTGCACTTTTTAACAGGGCGGCTGTATTTCGTGCAAGTCCCTGCACTGTCGTTCCATTCTGAATTTCCAGCACGTAAATTCTGTTGACCGACATGTCCTCTAAATCAACAAGGGCATTTGAAGCCTGCTTTACAACGTCTTTGATGAGCTGTCCGTCATAAAACGGGAACAAAAGTTCCTTTCCGTCTACCATGCGCCTGGTTCCCGTAATCGTCTGAGGAATAAGGCGCTCTGAATCGACGCCTGAAATTTCTGAAAAAAGATTCATCAAATCGTCGTTCTTTAAATTTGAATTGACCTTTTTGGCGTACGTTAAAAAGTTTTTCTGTTTTGTAAATGCTGCGGAGTTTCTGCCGAGTGCGCTCAGAAAAGCAATCATGACGTTCTGCCGTCTTTCAACAAGTTCTGATTCTGCTTCGTCGGGCTTTATGTATGTAAGATAGGTCGTAATCTTGCTTCCGTCTAAAGTTACAGCCCCGCTCGGTAAAAGGAAGCGTTCATCCTTTTCGTTTTTTACGTCAACGGGAGAAGGAACAAAAACCTTTAATCCACCGAGCATGTCCGTCAGTTCGCCAAAATGATCCAGGCTCATTTCAAGATAAAACGGAATCGGCTGTCCGATAAGATTTTCAATTTCAGACTTAAAAACTTCAATTCCTTTTTCGGTGTAGATTGCGTCAATTCTGTCTACACGACCAAGACTCTGGAAAATCGCGCCCGTGTTTCCGAGAATATTGATGAGAGCCCCGCGCTTTGAAACCGGATAATAAATGAAAACATCGGAAAAGAGAACCTGATTCTTGTCTTCCAGCACAACGAGAGTTTTTATGACGCTGTCATTTTTCAAACTTTCGTCTACGGTGTTGACTCTGAGCGACAGCGCAATGGTCAGAATCGTCATCGCAATTATCGCAAAAATGAAAACGAGAAAAAGTGCTGCTTTACCGCCAGTATTTTGTCCGGACAATCTCATCTATTTATCTCCAGTTTTTTCCGTTTCTGCCTTTACCACTGCCTTCAGTTCTTCCGCAAGTTCGTAAGAAGGCTTTGCAACTTTCTTACCGCGGCTTTCAAGATATTCAATATTTTCCTGCAGAACAGCAAGCGTCATTCCGTCAAGAGACTTTGCAAAAAGATTTTTTCTGTATTCGTCGGTTGACTGCGGACGTCCCGGTTCAATTTTATCTGCAACGAAAAGGATTTTCCCCAGCGCACAGATTCCGCCAGCAGCAAAAGTATGATTTGCAATCGCAGAAATCACGTTTTTATCCGCAATTCCAAACTTTTTCCTGATTAAAACAGCCGCCGCCCTTCCGTGCAAAAGGCTCACCTTATTCTGCTCAAGAATCGAAATCGGTTTTCCGTCTTCATGAACAAGTTCCAGCATTTCGTCGTTTGAACATTCCTTGCACATGTCGTGGGCAATTCCCGCAAGGTAGCCGGTTCGCGGATTCAAGCCATACTGGGCAC
>CAVJKK010000086.1:0-6277 GCA_963649855.1 Anaerovoracaceae bacterium | reverse complement strand
TAAAGACTGAAATCCCCGCAAGAAATGCTGCGCATTTCTTGGACCGCGACAGGACGTCGCGCGCAGGTTCCCGGCGAGAGGCTATTTGAAGTTATTAAAATAATCGGAACAAGATGGCTAATCTATATTGCTTTTGAATTCAGATACTTTTCAGAGAGTACGCCGTTTTTATAGACTAATTTTAACGAAAAGAACGGCGCGTCCGTGTGGAGAAGGCGCAGGAAGATTTTATCACCTTCCCACAGTTCAAGGGATTCGATTTTATCAAAAGGCACCCATTCAAGCTGACCTTCGTTGCAGTCGATTAAGTTCCCTGAAAAATCTTTAGAAGTGTAAAGACACATGTATTCCGCCGGGTCATCGTCAGAAACAAAAGTAACGATTCCCCGGAACGAAAAACTGTTGAGCGTAAGCCCTGTTTCTTCCTTTACTTCTCGCAGAAGACAGTCTTCCGGGCTTTCGTGGTGTTCAAAATGCCCGCCGACACCAATCCACTTGTCGTGATTGATGTCGTTTTCCTTTTTTACGCGGTGAAGCATAAGGTAAGAATTATCTTTTTCAATGTAGCAGAGCGTAGTAAGCTGTGATTTCATATTTATTCAAAAAGGCTTTCGATTACGTCGGCGTATTTTTCCGCAATCTTAAAGCGCATCATTTCCTGCTTTGCGGAAAGTTCTTCACCCACGGTGAAAGATTCTGGAAGCAGGGCAAACTTATAGATGCGTTCGCAGGTTCTGAAACCCTTTGCCGTAGAAATATGGGCATTTATTTCCGTGCTGATAAGGTCGAGGATGTCCTGCGATTCAAGAAGCTGCGCATACTGTTCATCATCAGCCTGTGCAATTCCCGCATACTGAAGGACAGCATCCTTTGAAGGCACAATCAGCGCGCCGAGGCATTTCTTGTCCTGACCCGTAATCATTGCGCTTTCGATGTAAGGACTCGTGCACAGTTCACTTTCAAGGACAGCCGGTTCAATGTTTTCGCCGTCGAGCAGGACGATTGTATCTTTTGCACGACCCGTAATCTTGATTTCGTTATCCCACGTAAGAAGCCCAAGGTCGCCCGTGTTGAGCCAGCCGTCTTTGTCGATTACTTTTTCCGTAAGGTCAGGGCGTTTGTAGTAGCCTTTCATTATCTGCTTGCCGCGTACAAAGATAAGCCCCTGCTTTCCCGGTGGAAGCGGTTCAGTGCCGGTAACGATACCGTGTTCTTCCGGGAGGACTTTGAGTTCAAAAGTCGGGAAGATTGCACCTACACAACCCGGGCGCGGTTCTTTAAAGTAGCGGAACGAAATTACAGGGCTTGTTTCCGTAAGACCGTAGCCTTCAAGAAGGTTGAGACCGACAGAGCGGTAAAAGTCGTCAACGTCTTTCTGTAAAGCACCGCCACCTGAAACAGCGATTGCAAGCCTTCCGCCAAACTTGGCACGGAGTTTAGAAAAGACGAGAACATCGCCGAGTTTTTTGAGCGGCCAGAGGAGAATTGCAGGAATGATACCCGCAAGGAAGTCTAAGAAGCGGCTTCGCTTTTTGATTCTGCAGACGTGCCCTAAAACTTTATCGCGGTTGTTGCAGTAGTGCTTACCGACAGCAAGGAAGAAGCGGTAGAGCTTTAAGGCAATTCCGCCTTTTTTTACCATCGCCTTGTCTACGCCGTGAGCAAGTGCTTCCCAGAGGCGCGGAACCCCGCAGATCCACTGAGGGCGGATAGCTTCCATATCTGCAAGGAGAATCCTTCCGACAGGTTTAGAATAGGCAATACCGCACTTCATAAGCGGCGCAACATACTGAATGAGGCGTTCAAAACTGTGCCATACCGGCAGAACAGACATCCACCAGTCGCCGGGTTTACACGGAACAAAGTTGTGAACGGCAGAAAGCATAGTCATATAGTTTTCGTGGGTGAGCATTACGCCTTTCGGAGTGCCGGTCGTTCCCGAGGTGAAAATCATGGTCGCAACGTCAGCCGAGTGAACGTTTTCCATGTCGGCTTCAATCTGAGCCCTGCCGGCAGCCTTGTCGGCATTGAGGATTTCAAAACCGCGCTTCTGTACCTGATCAAAGGTAAAAACTTCAAGCCCCTTTGAAGTAAAGACAGCCGTTTCTTCTTCCGTTGCAGGCGTGTAGAGGATTACTTTTTTTAGTGCAGGAGTTTCTTCTATCTTTTCGGTAACTTTAGAAAGCTGTTTTGCGTTCTCAAAAACACCGTATTTACAGTCCGCAAAAGAGATGATGAAGCGGATTTCCGTACCGAGAGAATCCGTTCCGCGCGGAACATCCGGAGCACCTAGAGCCTGAAGCGCAAAGTCCGTGATGAGCCATTCGCGGCGGTTGTCAGAAATAAGGGCAACGTTGTCACCTTTAGAAATGCCCATCTCCTTTAAGGCAAGGGCAAAAGCGATGACATTTTCGTAAACCTGAGCATAAGTGTAATACTGAAACTTTCCGTTTTCGTCTTTAGAAGCCTGAAGATTCAAATCCGCATAATGCAGAACCCTGTCTTTTAAGAGAAGGGCAAGATTTTCAGGCAAAGTTTTGTCGATAGTAAATGCAGGCATTTTGACTCCAAAATAAAAAGAAATATCCTTTTAAGTGTAGGGCATAATCCACGCTAAAACAACAGAAAAAGTCCGTTGACAGGGAAAACGACTTAAAATGAACCCATACTTTGCACTGTGTGTGTTATACTTATCGAATGAATAACGCTGGCTGTAAAAAACTTTCTTCCCTTCTGCATGAGTCGCTTTTTTCTGCGGAAATCGCTGAGTTTTATAAAAAACATTCTGACTGGTTTGATGACAGAAGGCTCAGACGCTTTGTCTATCATACTTCCATGTTAAATGACCATCTTGTTCTTGACTGGGAAGAGCTTTACCGGTATGCAGCCAGGCTTCTTTCAATGCAGGAAGCGTTCCTTTTGTGGGTAGAAAGTCTTCCGAAAGATTACAGGAATCTGCTCACACTTCTCGTTAAATACCCGGTTCTCAGTGTTGATTATGCTTATAAAACGGCGGGAATCCTCAAAGGTAATTTGAGCGGGACAGACTACAAGGCTGTTGGAAAGACAGAAATCCTGAACGACATCCGCAGAAAGCATAAATATATCCTTGAAAACATTGCAGTCTATAAAAACGGTCTTGTCTATTGCCCTGTGCTTTTCAGACGATATATGGCGGAACATCTCGGCATAGAGATAACGCTTGAAGCAGCAGATTTTACTCCTGTTGCTCCCGCTTTTCCACTTGATAAGGTTGACGGTGAAACAAGGGAAAAATTGGAAGCTGCCCGGACGATAAGAGAAGCCGTCAGGGTGATTGCAGAAGCCCCCTCCAGTTTTGACGCACAGTTTCTTGTACCTCATCTGAATCTCAGCGCGAAGTACTGGCACTCTCCCAGGATGACACAGAAAAAGATAGAACATATAGACGGCATCTGCAATTTTTTAGAGGGGGATTTATTCAGTGAAGGTGTGGACTTTGAAGGAATTGAGAATTCATTTCTGCCCGAAGTTGTAAACTCCATACCTGAGTTCTTTATTCCGGCATGCGGAAACGGTTATTTTGTTCAGCTGGAAGGCGAGAAAAAGTCAACGGCAGGTTCAGCCAGTTTTGGAAAACGCTTAGAACTCACCGGCGGAGACCTTCTTTATGATTTTGTTTCAGTACCCGCATTCAATAACCTTCTTTTGATTCTCAGCACACTAGGCTTTTTTAAGTGTACCCTGCAGGAACCAAAACCCGAACCCCACCCGGCAAAACTATATCCGCTCGGAAAGATAAAACAGATAAAACGCTACCACAAAGATTGAGCATAAAAATGTATTGCATTTTTTGTATATGTGTATGAATATTTATTATGATTATGTCAAAAAAATTAACGGATAAAAGACTGGCAGAAATTGAAGCATTTGAAGACAAATCAGAACTTGACCTGCCAGATTTCACGCCGGAGGTGATTAACTCAATTCATTTTGCACATCCAGAGTATGTAAAAATTCAGACAGTCAAAAAGCCTGTTTCTATCCGTCTTGATGTAGATATTCTCGAAACATTAAAAAAAAGCGGTAAAGGCTGGCAGACAAAGATAAACAACATTTTGCGACAGGCTATTGCATCTGGACAACTGTAATATGAACACTAACGGTCAGTTCTAAAGTTATTCTTAGCGGCTGGACAATTTTTTTTATTAACTTTTATTAAGACGTTTATCTGCTGTTTTGTAGACTTCTCTGCGATGAGCGATAACCAGCATAAGCACTACTAATTTGTCATCGAGAATTTCTGTTACAAGCCTGTAATCACCAACCCGATACTTCCAGTAAGCAGATAAATTCTCTCGTAATGGCTCTCCTAAAGTTCTAGGGTCTTCACGTTCTGCCAGTTTGTTGAGGTATTTCTGAATCTGCTTCTTTACAGCTCCGTCAAGACTTGAAAAGTCTGCAACAGCCTGCATTTCAAATTCAATCTTGTAAGCCATTCTGCTTTTTTACCTCTTCCCAGGAAATTGTAGAACTTCTTCCAGCTTTTACGTCTTCCGACCTTTTTTGTGCAAGGTAAATAAGCTCAAGTTCATCCAGTTTTTCAGCTACGGCTTCTTTGATATAATAGGACTTTGTCCGACCTGTCAGTTTTGCAAGATTCAAGAGTCTGTTTACAGTATCAGTATCAAAACGAGTAACAACTGCCTGTGTCATTTTATTGCCTCCTGTGTCTGACAAAAATGTATTACGGATAATACATTTTTTCAAGCATTATATTTTTCCCTTCCCCCTCTTGTTTAAATCTTTCACCCATGTTAGAATTTGAGCATAAGAGGACTGAAAGGAGATGTTTGGACGAAAGAAAGTTATCTACCTTGAAAGAGATGACGGTTTGAGTGACGAACTGAAGGAAAAAGTTGAAATTGCATCTAAATACCCCTGGCTTGCAAACCTTCAGAACGACTACAACGACCTCTCTGAAAACTACCAGCACCTGCAAAACGAGCTTGCAAATTACAAGTCGCTCTACGAGGACGCGAAAAACGCACAGCCTTCTACAGCTTGCACCGACCTTGCCGGATTGAAAGCAGCAGAAGAACGCGACCGCCTTGCAGAAGAAGTACAGCAGCTTAAAGCTGACCTTGCAGCATGCAAAAACGCCATGCCAGGTGGCACGTCCCCGGCAGAAGCAAAACTTACAGAGGAACTTGCAGCTCTAAAAAAAGAGCTGACCTGGGCAAACAACCATGCAAAAGACCTGGAAGATGCCCTCTATAATGAACGCGCCGAAAGCGCAGAATTAAAAGAAAGACTAAACAACGGAGGAACACAAATGAGCAACGAACCTACACAGTGGGAATATAAAACGATAAATTCACATGCTGCAACAGAGAATCCGGAAGAATTAAATAAATACGGAAGAGAGGGATGGGAAGTTACAGGCATTTCAAATGCAGGTAACGGTTATGCGTGTGAAAAAATTATTCTTAAAAGACCAAGACAGAATGATGACTACGGTTATTCAAGATAATTAAAGGCTGCTTTTTAGGCAGCCTTTAATGTTTTAAAGTGTTTTTTTTGCTACTTAGTCCTAATTAACTAATTTCAAATAGCCTCTCGCCAAAAACCTGCCACGAGCCGCGTAGTTGAGCAAGCTCAAGACGCGTTCGTGGTCAGAACTTTGGCTACGGCTATTAGACATTTTTTATGCTTACTTTACGCCAAAACCGTTTCTGTCTTCATTTTGTGGCAGTTTAATTTGCGATGTGTTTTCTTCCGGTGCTTCTGTTCCTCCTCCTGTTGAACCACTATTTCTATCTTTATCTGTTTGTACGAAATGCTTTCCAAGGCTTCCCGCTTTTAATGAATCAAGATTACCGACTCCAGAAGCATTAAGTTTTTCATTGGCAGCCTTTTTTACGTCTTTCATAGTGGCAATGCGATTAACTCCAGCATCTTTGTCATAGAATTGCTGACCAACTTTCAAGAAGCCGTTATTTTTACCGTCTGCTCCGAGATGCTGTCTTTCTTTACCAGTGAAAGTTTTATATCCCGAATCCCCGATTTTTTGACCGAGCTGCATGCCCATAGCCTTCATCCAGGAACCAGCAGCCGCCATTTGCGCGAATTCTCATTCTTTAGCGACCTCCTTGTCGCCAACTTCCGTAAAAAGTTAAAAAAAATCTCGCAGTTACAAAAATGACAAGACGGCATTTTTGTAACGCAAACACTTAACCCCGGCGGAAAAATGGGAACGGCTTACGTTCGCGGATGACTTTATCTTTTATAAAGTTCT
>CAVJKK010000085.1:0-6299 GCA_963649855.1 Anaerovoracaceae bacterium | reverse complement strand
AACGGCTTTCGTCACCATGACGATTGCTGAAATTTGAAAAAAACGGCTTTCGTCATCATGACGATTGCTGAAAATTTAAAAAATGACATTCGTCATCATGACGATTGCTGAAAATTTAAAAAAACGACATTCGTCATCATGACGATTGCTGAAATTTAAAAAAGCTGAATTCGTCACCATGACGATTTGAAAAATCAAAACCTTCTTTCGTCATCATGGCGATTTGAAAAATTAAAAAAACTCGAAGTCAGGGCTAATAGAAGAGAACGATTTTTTTTGTTATCATAGAGCCAGAAACAGTCACAGGGGGAAAAGAGATGTACGAATCTGGCGAAGATTACCTTGAGGCAATTTTGCGTCTCCAGCTTGAAAACGGTTTTGTACGTTCTGTTGATGTTGCAAACAAACTTGCGGTTTCCCGGCCGAGTGTAAGCCGTGCGATGGGCTTGCTGGAAAAAGACGGCTATATCGAATTTACGCTCGGTAACACAATCAAACTGACGGAAAAAGGACAGCAGAAGGCGGAAGACGTTTACGGAAGACACAAGCTCCTGACTGTTTTTCTGCAGAAAATTACGGGGCTTTCGGAAGAACAGTGCGAAGAAAATGCCTGCCGTGTTGAGCATCAGATTGATGTTGATGTTGTAAACGGAATTAAAAACTGGGTTGAAAAAAATTAAAGATGGCAAAAAACAGAAAATCTGCGGTTTTGCCGTTAAGTTTCCGTGACATAAAAAAAAGCGAATACAGACTGTTTTTTTCTTATTTCAAACCGCATAAGGTTCTTTTTTTTGCGGATTTGTTCTGTGCAGTTTTTGTTGCCGCTGTCGATGTAGTTTTTCCCGCCATTTCAAGATTTGCACTGAATAACGTTCTGCCGGAATATCTGCGGGCGGACGGTCAGAGTTCCGTTCAGCGCACTGTCATAATCACTTTTTTTTCGATTATTGCACTCTGTTTTCTGATGTGCGTTCTGAGGACGGTGGCGCAGTGGTTCATCACGTTTTTTGGTCACGTTTTCGGCGTTGCCGTGGAAAAAGACATGCGGCGCGATATTTTTGAACACATCGAAAAACAGTCATTTTCTTTTTTTGACAAAAACCGCACGGGTCAGCTGATGAGCCGTGCCACTACGGATTTATTTGAAATTTCAGAACTTGCACATCACGGGCCGGAAGATTTATTGATTTCGCTTTTAACGCTTTTCGGCGCATTTTTCGTCATGGTTACAATCCGCTGGCAGCTTGCGGTGATTGTCTTTGTAACTCTGCCGGTCCTGATTTTTGCGGTTCATTCGAGCAGAAAAAGCCTGATGTGTTCTTCAAGCCTTGTAAAAGGCAAAACGGCGGAAATCAATTCGTCTGTGGAAAGTTCAATCAGCGGCGCAAGAACAACAAAAATCTTTACGAACGAAGAATACGAAATCGAAAAATTTGAACGCAGCAATCAGAATTTCTTTGATGCAAAGCACCTTTACTACAAGGCGATGGCAGGCATGCATTCAAAAATGGAATTCGTCACCCACATTCTGAGCGTCATCATCCTTGCCACGGGCGGTTTTTACATCATGAAGGGCAAGATGACCTTAGGCGATTTAGTTGCCGCAAATATGTTTGTCGCAGCGTTTTTACAGCCGGTTCGCCGTCTTGCAAATTTTGTAGAACAGTTCAGTACGGGAATGGCAGGCTTTATGCGGTTTTCGGAAACGCTTCAGATTCACGAGGAAATGCCCGAAAAAGCGGATGCAGCTGAACTTTCTCCTCAGATTGAAAGAATCGATTTTGAAAACGTGACCTTTGAATATTCTGAAAATTACCCGGTCTTAGACGGGATTTCCTTGAGCGCAGGAAAAGGACAGACCGTCGCCTTTGTAGGTCCGAGCGGCGGAGGAAAGACGACACTCTGCAACCTTCTTGCAAGGTTTTACGAAGTGAAGGGTGGTTCAATAAAAATAAACGGAATCGACATCCGTGACTACAAATTGAAATCACTCCGTTCGCAGATTGGTTTTGTTCAGCAGGACGTGTTCATGTTTGCCGGAACGATAAAAGAAAACATCGCTTACGGCAAGCCGGACGCAACAGACGCCGAAATCATCGAAGCGGCAAAACAGGCGGAAATCTACGACGACATCATGAAGATGCCGGGTGGTTTTGACAGCGTGATTGGAGAGCGCGGAATAAAACTTTCCGGCGGGCAGAAGCAGCGGATAAGCATTGCGCGCGTATTCCTGAAAAATCCGCCGGTGCTGGTTCTGGACGAAGCGACGAGCGCACTCGACAGCATTACAGAGCAGAAAATTCAGAGCGCGTTCGACAGACTCTGCACGGGACGCACGGCTTTTGTGATTGCCCACCGTCTGAGCACGATAAAAAATGCGGACATAATCGCAGTTCTTGAAAACCGGAAAATCGTTGAAAGCGGAACGCACGAGCAGCTTCTGGCAAAACACGGCGAATATTACAACCTTTACACTGCCCAGACGCGAATCTAGCAGCGGGGGCAAGGAGTTAAAAAATGAAGATGAATAAATTTATTGCGGTGGCGTGTCTTGTGCCGGCGGTTCTTTTTTTTGCGGGCTGTACGAAAAAATCGGGTACGGCGGGCGCGGATTCAAAAGGGGAAGAAAAAATCAAAGTCGTTGCGACGATTTTCCCGGAATACGACTGGGCAAAAAATCTTGCAAAAGACAGCAGCGGCGTTGAAGTTGAACTTTTAATCAAAAACGGAACAGACCTTCATTCTTACCAGCCGAGCACTCAGGACATCGTAAAAATCGGCAGTGCGGATATTTTTATCTATGTTGGCGGCGAAAGCGATAAATGGGTGGCGCAGGTGCTTAAAAATTCAAGAAAGGAAAATCAGCTTGTCGTAAATCTGATGGAACTTCTTGCAGAAAACGTCAAAGAAGAAGAACTGACGGAAGGAATGCAGGAAGAAGCACACAGCCACGAAGCAGAAAATGAAGCAGACGGCGCACACGAAGAAGCAGAATACGATGAACACGTGTGGCTTTCAGTTCAGAATGCAAAAAAGGCAGCCGTAAAGATTGCAGAGTGCCTGGAAGTTGCAGACCTCGAAAACTCAAACATTTACGCGGCAAACCTTGAATCCTACCTTGCAGAACTTGACGGAATTGAACAGAAAACAAAAGAAGTTGCAGAGCGCGTTCAGAAAAGTTCTCCGCTGATTTTCTGCGACCGCTTTCCTTTCAGGTATCTGACGGACGAACTCGGTGCAAAGTATTTTGCAGCATTTGCGGGATGTTCGGCAGAAACAGAAGCCAGTTTTGAAACAGTTGCGTTCTTAGTACAGAAAACAAAAGAAACGGACGCAAGGGCAGTCTTCGTAACGGAAAGTTCCGACAGAAAACTTGCACAGACCGTAGTTGCAGGCGCAGGACTTTTGCAGACAGAAATCGTCGTGCTCAATTCAATGCAGTCGGTGACGCAGGAACAGGCAGACGCCGGCGCATCCTACACACAAATAATGCTCGGCAATTTAAGTAAAATCACTTCCGTGCTAGAATAGCGGACAGAAAACAAAAATATGGCACAGTTAACTTGTTCAAACGTAACCCTCGGTTACGAATCAAAGACAATCATAAAAAATCTCAGTTTTTCCGTAAATGCAGGCGACTATCTCTGCATTGTCGGCGAAAACGGCTCAGGAAAAACCACGCTGATGAAGGCAATCCTTCATCTTTTAAAACCTCTTGAAGGCAGCATCCAGACGGGAGACGGACTTTTGCAGGACGAAATCGGCTATTTGCCGCAGCAGACGTTCGTGCAGAAGGATTTTCCGGCAAGCGTGTGGGAAATAGTGCTTTCAGGCTGTCAGAGCCGCTGCGGAATCAGACCGTTCTATGTAAAGTCAGAAAAAAAACTTGCCATGCAGAATATGGAGAAAATGGGAATCGCACATTTAGCGCGCAGATGCTACCGCGAACTTTCCGGTGGACAGCAGCAGCGTGTTTTACTTGCCCGCGCGCTGTGCGCAACACAGAAAATGCTTCTGTTAGATGAACCTGTAAGCGCACTCGACCCCGGAGCCCAGGAAGAAATGTACCGCCTTATCGAAAGCCTTCACAAAAGCGGAATCACAGTCATCATGATAAGCCACGACATAGAATCAAGCCTGCGTTACGCAACCCACGTCCTTCACATCGGAAAAGAAATCTTCTTCGGAACAAAAGCCGAATTCATCCACGAATCCACCTGCCCAGACTGCAGCGGTCAGATAAAGCGCATAATGGGCGTAAAGTTATTGTAGGATTATAGAAGAAAAAGCGGGGAAACACACAGAAAATCACTATGACAACACTTATTCAATATTTTAATTATTCATTCGTTCAGTATGCGTTCATCGTCGGGATTTTGATTTCGCTTTGTTCGAGTCTGCTTGGCGTTACGCTGGTTTTAAAGCGGTTCAGTTTTATCGGCGACGGGCTGAGTCACGTTGCGTTCGGAGCGATGTCAATTGCGGCTGTCCTCAACCTGAGCAACAACATGTATCTCGTTCTTGCGTTTACGGTTGTGGCGGCGGTTCTTCTTCTGCGCACGGGCAAAAATACGAAAATCCAGGGAGATGCGGCAGTAGCGATGATAAGCGTTGCTTCCCTTGCGCTCGGCTATCTGCTGATGAACATTTTCAGCTCATCGGCGAATCTTGCGGGCGACGTGTGTTCTACGCTGTTCGGTTCAACGTCAATCTTGACGCTTACAAAAAGCGAAGTCGTGCTGTGCGTCGTGCTTTCTGTCGCGGTGATTGCTGCCTTCATCGTTTTTTACAACAAAATCTTCGCAGTCACCTTTGACGAAAACTTTGCCCAAGCGGTCGGAACGCATGCAAATGTCTACAACCTTGTAATCGCAATCATCATCGCGGTAATAATCGTGCTTGCGATGAATCTCGTCGGCTCGCTTTTAATCAGCGCACTCGTAATTTTTCCGGCACTTTCTGCCATGCGCGTCCTCAAGAGCTTTAAAAGCGTTACAATCTGCAGCGCGGTAGTTTCAATCGTGTGTTCAACGGCTGGACTTTTGATTTCAATTCTCGCGGGAACGCCTGTCGGCTCAACGATAGTTGCTGCAAACTTAGTCGTGTTCATCGGATTCTGCATTGCGGGGAGATTTTCAAAATGATTAAAAAAAGTGCTTTTATTGCGGTTATTTTAGTTCTCTGCATCCTTGCCGGCTGTAAAAAACAGAACGCGGCGCAAAATGCAGTTCAAACTGCAGACAATTCCCCCGTACATGTGGATTTTGACTTAACACAGATGAACCCGAACATGGTTTACGCCCAGGTTTTTAACTTAATGCTGAGCCCCGAAGAATACAAGGGAAAAACTTTCAAGATGAAGGGCAATTTCTTAAAGCTGACCGCCCCCGACGGAAAAGACGCCTACGCCGTAGTGATAAAGGACGCCCTCGAATGTTGTCAGCAGGGACTGGAGTTCAAGTACGATTTTAAAGGCAAGCTCCCGGAAAACGACCAGATAATCACCGTAACCGGCAGGTACACCCTGACCACAAGACCCGACGGTTTAAGCTACAACTACGTGACCGCAGATACGGTGGAAGAAGAATAAAACCGAATGGGGATTTTCAGGCACTAAACTCAAAGTTTGACCTTTTTACCATAGAAGAATAAACTTAAAGAACTTTATGGGGGAAAATATGAAGAAAACAGTTTTAACGGTTGTGCTTGCTGCATTTACGGCATGTGCACTTTTTGCGACCGGAAAATCAGACAAGACGGCAACGGATGTCGTAGAAGAAACCGCTCAGAAGACGGAACAGGCAGCAACGAGCGCAGCTGAAAAAGTTGACGAACAGACAACCGCCGCAAAAGATTTAGGAAAATCAGTGGGCGAAGCAGGCAAAAACGTTGCGGAAACAGGAAAGAAAATCGGCGCCGCCGCAGCAGAAGCCGGCAAAGAAATCGGCACGCAGGCAAAAGAATTCGGAAAGAGCGTAAAAGAAGCATTCACATCAGGCAAGGACTGATTAAACAGGAGTAAAAAATGGATATTCGTTATTCAACGGGAAAAGAACCTTTTAAGCGCATGACAACTGACGAAATGCGTAAGGAATTTTTAATTTCAAACATCTTCGTAAAGAATGATGTAAGCGCAGTTTACAGCCACATTGACCGCATCGTAACTCTGGGCGCAATGCCGGTTGATCAGAAAGTAAAGCTCGACAAAAACATCGACGCAATGAAAGATTTCGGCGTTGACTTTTTCCTTCAGCGCCGTGAACTTGGCATGATTAACATCGGCGGAGACGGCGTTGTCG
>CAVJKK010000084.1:3095-6390 GCA_963649855.1 Anaerovoracaceae bacterium | reverse complement strand
ACAGGGTCTTTCGGATTTGATGGACAAAGGACCCGTTACTTTTTATGTAGGCTGCGACCCGACAGGTCCTTCACTGCACATCGGACACATGGTTCCGTTTTTTGCATTGAGGCACCTTCGCAACGCCGGTCACCACGGAATTGCCCTGATTGGTGGCGGAACTGCACGTATCGGCGACCCTTCTGGCAAAACTGAAATGCGCAAGATGATTTCCTACGAACAGATTGATGCAAACGTGGAAAGCATCAAGGCACAGCTCGACAGATTCATCGGATTTGACGACAAGACGGCTTTCAGCGAAAACAACAAGAACTGGCTTGCAGATCTTAATTACATCGACTTTCTGCGTGACATCGGCTCTTGTTTTTCCGTAAATAAAATGCTTACTTTTGAAGCATACAAACAGCGCCTTGAACGCGGACTTTCTTTCATTGAATTTAACTATCAGCTGCTCCAGGCTTATGACTTTTACAGCCTGCACCTGCGCCATAATGTTGTGCTCCAGATTGGCGGCGACGATCAGTGGGGAAATATTACTGCCGGAGTTGACTTGATCCGCCGCAAACTTGGTGGTACGACTGAACTCAACGCGCAGCATCAGGCTTACGGTCTTACGTTCCCGCTCATCACCCGTGCAGACGGCAAGAAAATGGGCAAAACTGAAAAAGGTGCAATCTTCCTTGATCCTGCCCTTACTCCGGTTTTTGACTTTTTCCAGTACTGGCGCAATGTTGCTGATCCTGATGTTGAAAAGTTCTTCAAGCTCTTTACGTTCCTTCCACTTGATGAAATTGCACGGATTTGTTCAGGCAATATTAACGAAGCAAAAGAACGCCTTGCTTACGAAGTTACGGCGATTATTCACGGAAAAGAAGAAGCAGACAAGGCTCTTGCGGGTGCAAAGGCTGCGTTCAGCGGGGAAGGCGATAAGACACAGATGCCGACCGTTGAACTTTCAAAAGCTGACCTTGATGCAGGCTTCGGACTGTTGAATCTCTTTACGACTGCAAAACTCACTGCAAGCAACGGAGACGCACGCCGCCTTGTTCAGCAGAACGGCGCTGCCGTAAACGGAAACATCATTACCGACGTAAAATACACCGTAACTGAAAAAGACCTTGACGGTGACGGTGAACTGGTTTTGCGTGCCGGAAAGAAAAAGTTCTGCCGCGTGATTTTTAAGTAAAGAATTGAAAAAAAAATAAAAAGGGATTGCCCTAAAGGTACCGTGAAGTACCCGCAGGCAATCCCTTTTTTTTATTTCTTGAAAAGTCCTTTCAGGGCGCTGGAAGCGGCTTCTGTGGCTTTGTCCTTTGCACCGTTTGTCAGCTGCTTTTTGAGTTCGTCCTGTTTTGAGTTCAGCTGTTTCTGAATTGAATCCAGACTTGATTTCTGGCTGTTGAGCTGCTTTGAAATGTCCGTAAACTGCGAAATGTACTGATTTGCGGTTTCTGATGAGCCCAGCTTGTCGTTAAGTTTTGCAAGGGCTTCATTTTTTACGGAAGCGAGTTCTTTATCTGTAACTTCAGAAATGGCATTTGCCAGGAGTGAATCAAAGTTTGTGCTGAGGTTCATTCCGACGCCTGCTTTTTCGCTGAACGAAACTTTTGCCCCGACGCTGAACTTTTTAATTGAAGAAAGGGCTGTTTCGTAAATTCTTGCTGCCGTTTCTCCTTCAAGTCCGCCGCCCGTAACCGTAACGGGATCCATGTTCAGATTTGCACTTCCAGTAAAACTGAAATCTTCGTCCGCACTTAAATTTGCGCTTAGAGTTGAAGTTCCTTCAAATTTTGGAACGACCTCACTTCCGCTCATTTTTGCCAGATCCAGCGTGAGCGGGAAGTTTGTGCCGGAATATGCTGCTTCAACGAGAGATGCCTTTGTGTCTGTGCGCGCGTCAACCGTGAGTTTTGCATTGTGCGTGCATTTTGACTGCGCGTAAGTGCCGGTTACAATCCATGGTTCGCCGCGTTTGTTCATGTCGCTTGAAATATTCGTCGCCTTAACGTCAATTCCGTTTCCTGAACCGTGCAGATTTTCAATCAACAGTCGTGGAACGGTGTCTTTTTTCCAGTAAACGTAGCGTCCTGCATAGCGTTTGCTTTCTTTTTTTGCCGTTTCAACTGCTTTTTTGTTTGCAGACTTTGCTTCCTTTGAATCGCCGGAAGAACCTTTCATTGAAGCGGCATACGAAACGAGTTTCTTTAAGTACGGATAGTATTCGCCAAGGAGTGCGTAGCCTGCCTGATTTATTGAATCATTGACTGCTGTCTTTGCCTTGCTCACATCAAGAATTGAAAGCTGGTCGTTAAGAAGAGCCTTGTCTGCTGCGATTGCGTCCGTGAGTTTCTGCTGAAGTTCCTTTACTTTTTTCTGATCTGTGCTGAATGAAGAAAGCGTCGTTTCAAAATCTGATTTTGCAGTTTTTATGCTGGCAGTTGCTTCTTCAATTTTTTTGAGTGCGTCAGGAATTTCTGCTGCGCTGGAAACTTTCAGGTTTGTAAGCGATTTTGCAGAGGACTGGAGTTTTTCAACGCTTGACTTTAATTCGTCCGGTTTTGCCTTCCAGTTTTCTACGAGAGTTTTCAGTTCTTCTTCAACTTCTTTTGCAACTTTCTGAGACTGCAGGTTGTCCTTTACGTTCGTTACGATTGCGTCCGGATCGTACATTGCAAAAAGGTCTGTGATTGCTTTCTTTGCAGCGTCCGGGTCTGTGCCGATTTTTGATTTGAGGGAATCATAAAAGCCCGTTGAATCGTTTTTTTCAGCCTTCTGTTTTGCCGTCTTCTGCTTTACCGCAAGTTTTCCGCTCGTTTTGCGCTCTGTTCCGGTCTGAATTCCCGTAATTTCAATGTTCTGTGCGTGGAATTTTGCGCGGAGTAGGTCTGCAAGATTGAAGTGAAGGTCAAGTTTTTCAAATTCAAAGACATTCTTGAATTCATCGCTGGAAGAAGCCTGTGCGAGATTTTTTACCGTAATCTGCGCGCCGAAAATCTCAACGTTTACTGAGCCTACATCACATTTTGCACCAAAAACTCCCTGCATCGCAGAGCGGATTGCCATTTTTGCAACGGGATTCTTAAAGCAAGTAACCGTTACGCCGATTGCAGCAATTACGACTGCAACTGCCACAAACGGAACGACCTTGAATCGCCCCTTGTTGTTTTTTATCTCCTTTGCAAGGACTTTTAGCCGCTGGATTTCCTTTTTCGTAAACTGAGAATCTGACGGAACTGCAAGAACCGGGCGGTCTTTTTTGTCCTTTGAGTCTTTAAAAAGCGAAGAAATGTAAGCC
>CAVJKK010000084.1:0-3085 GCA_963649855.1 Anaerovoracaceae bacterium | reverse complement strand
GCCTTGTCCTGCGGAACGTAAAGTTTTGAAGAAATTTTGCGTTCAAACGATTTTGCAGAATAAGATTTTTTGAAAAGTGAAGGAAGTTTTTTGTATTCCAGCTTTTTTTCCACTTTTGCAGGTTTTTCTTTTTTTGCCTTTTTTGGGGCAGCGATTTTTGTTTCTGTTTTAGTTTTTTCAGCCATTTTTACTCTCCTGCCCTGGCAGCCAGTTTTGCAATCAGCGGAAGTTTATTGATAACCTTGATGATTTTTGAATTGCGGATAAAGTCACTCGCGTATTTGCGCCAGATAAAAACGAGCAGCCGTGCAAGCACATAAAGCGGAATGTAAAGCACGAGACCGCACAGAAAACTTCCCATCACGACTGTATTGTTGAATTTCGTGAATGCAACAAACGGAATGTCAAGCAGAGTTCCAAAAATCCCCGAAAGTGAAGGAATCGTCAGAAATGCATAACCGACAGAGTCGAAAAGTCCGTCAAACGCGGGCGAAACGGCAGCCCCCACGATAATCATGATGAGGTAAGCCGGCTTGTTGATTCTGATGAAAAGAATGAAGACAAGAACGAGATACCACAGAAGGTTGTTCTTCGGCATAAGGCCAAGAATTGCTCCGCACGCAAATGCATGGGCAATTTCGCCGGGATTTACGTTGCCGTTAAAGGCTTTTAAAAGTTTTATGAGTTTTTTCAGCATAGTGATTCATTTTACCACATTGAATTAAATTGATAAAATAAAAATAGTGTTTCAAGAGGGGTTATGGAAAAATCTACTTTTATCATTGCGGAAATCGGGACAGCTCATGGCGGGAATTTTGCTAAGGCTGTTGAACTTATGGACGGGGCTATCGAAGCGGGGGCTGATGCCGTTAAGTTTCAGTGGGTTTATGCGGACGAAATCCTGCACCCTGATACCGGTTTTGTAAAACTGCCGGGCGGAACCGTGCGCCTTTACGACCGTTTTAAGCAGCTTGAAGTCGCGCCGTCTTTTTTTAAGGACTGCCTTGAATACGCTCATTCAAAAAACGTAAAATTTGTCTGTTCTCCGTTCGGACTTCGTTCCCTGGATGAACTTCTTCAGCTTGAACCCGACTATGTAAAGATTGCAAGCCCTGAATTAAATCATTTTCCGCTTTTGCAGAGCCTTGCTGATTACCGCGCACAGCAGAAAGTAGCGGAAAAAAAGGCTGTTCCCGTCATAATTTCAAGCGGAGTTTCAAAAATTGAAGACATTGAAGACGCCGTAAAAATCCTGGGGACGGACGGAGTTACGCTTCTGCACTGCATAACTTTTTATCCGGCTCCGGAGGAAGAATACAACTTAAAACTCATAAAGACACTTTCGCAGCGATTTGGCATAAAAACTGGCGTGAGCGACCATTCCTTAGACCCGGTTTTAGTTCCGTGCCTTGCCGTAAGTCAGGGAGCGTCAATGATTGAAAAACACATCACTTTGAGTAAAGAAACTGACGGGCTTGATGATCCCGTTGCCCTCACTGTGGAGCAGTTTGCTTACATGTGCCACACGGTTCACCAGAGCGACGCGGTAATGCGTCATTATGGCAGTGAAAAAGGTGAAAAAGAAATAATCCGCCAGATGAATGACAGTTTTGGCGAAGAGCGCGTACGGAAAATTCTGGGTGACGGAATAAAAAGACTTGCGCCGTCTGAAGAACAGAATTACGGCAGAACGAACAGAAGCATTCACTTTATGAAGGCGATGAAAAAGGGCGAAAAAATAAATGCGGAAGATGTTGCAGTCCTGCGCACGGAAAAAGTTCTGACGCCGGGAATAAGTCCGAAGTTTTTAAGCCGTGTAATCGGTTCAACCCTGAAAAACGACGTAAAGGCAGGCAGCGGCGTTTTATTTGAAGACTTTGAATAGAAAACTGCGTCAAACGCGTGCATTTGTATAAAAATCAGATTTTCTATATTATGTTGCATTATGGCAAACTTAATTGAACCCCGCGTACTTAAAGGTTTTCGCGACATTTTACCGGAAAACGAAATCGAACGTTCCGGACTGATTGAAAAAATTACAAAAGTTTACAGATCCTACGGTTTTGTTCCGATTGACACTCCCGTACTCGAATATTCTGAAATTCTCTTGAGAAAATCAAACGGCGAAACTGAAAAACAGGTTTTCCGCTTTTTAGACAACGGAAAGAGGGACGTTGCCCTGCGTTTCGACCTTACGGTTCCGTTTGCACGCTTTACGGCAGAACACGAAAGCGAACTCTATTTTCCGTTCAAGCGTTATCACCTTGCGAAAGTGTGGCGCGGAGAAAAACCTCAGGCAGGACGCTACCGCGAGTTCATTCAGTGCGACATTGACACCGTAGGTTCTGATTCGGCTGCGGCGGATTTTGAAATTTTAAGCATAATGAAAGCAGCCCTCGCAGAAATCGGCGTAAAAGACATTACGATTCACGTAAATCACAGGGGAATTTTCAACAGATTCCTTGCAAAACTCGGAGTTGCAGAAAAGTCGGAAGATATTCTTCGTTCTGTTGATAAGCTGGCAAAAGTCGGCAAGGATGAGGTAAAGAAAGAACTCGTTGAATACACTCAGTCAGAAGAAAAGGCTGAAGAAATCCTAAAATATATTTCAGGTTCAACGGATTTTGATTCAACGCTGAATATGATTGAACAGATGGCAGGCGGAGCGGACAGCGACAGTCAGCGCATGCGCGACATCTACGAAATGATGAAGGCTGCGGGAATTGAAGCGACTTACGTCCTCGACCCTTCAATCACACGCGGACTTGACTACTACACTGGCGTTGTTTACGAAACCTTCTTGAATGAACTTCCGTCAATCGGTTCTGTCTGCTCGGGCGGACGTTACGACAATCTTGCAGGACTTTACACAAAAACAAAACTTCCGGGCGTAGGTGCTTCAATCGGGCTTGACCGTCTTCTTGCGGGACTCGAACAGCTCGGAAAAACAAGCAGAAAGGGCAGTTACCTTGATGCTGAAATCTACTGCATGGACAAGTCGCTTGCCGTCCACTATCAGGGGGTTGCTGCAAAACTCCGTGAAAAAGGCATTAACGTTGAAGTCTTCCCTGAAGCAAAAAAAATG
>CAVJKK010000083.1:0-6410 GCA_963649855.1 Anaerovoracaceae bacterium | reverse complement strand
TGGTTACTGCGCTTCGCTTGTGCCTTCGGGCGACAGGCTCAACCACCGTGTTTTCTATTTTATACACGCTTTTAAGAATTCTACGAAAAGAGGTCCTGCGTGGTTCGGGCGTGACTTGAATTCCGGGTGGAACTGCACGCCAACGTAGAACGGATGTTCTTTTACGGGAAGTTCGATTGTCTCTACGATTTTATCGTCTGGGCTTGTTCCTCCGATTACGAGTCCTGCCTGCTGCATCTGCTGGCGGTAGGCGTTGTTGAATTCGTAGCGGTGGCGGTGGCGTTCTTCAATCAGAGTTGATTTATATGCTTTTTCGAGAATCGTGTCTTTCTGAATCTTGCACGGGTATTTTCCGAGCCTCATCGTTCCGCCCATGATTACGCCTTCCTGGTCTTTCATCAGGTCGATTACTGCGTGTTCGCACTGTTCGTCAAATTCGCGGCTGTTTGCGTCTTCATAGCCTAAGACGCTGCGTGCAAATTCGATTACGGCAATCTGCATTCCAAGGCAGATTCCAAAATACGGCAGCTTGTGGGTGCGTGCGTAGCGTGCGGAGTTTATCATTCCTTCGATTCCGCGGTTACCGAAGCCGCCCGGAAGAATGATTCCGGCACAGTCCTTGAAAATTTCTGAGGCTGTGGCGTCGGTTACGCTGTCTGAATCAACCCACTTAATCTTTAATTTCCTGCCGGCAACAAAGGAAGCGTGATTCAGGCTTTCTACGATGCTTAAGTAAGAATCGTGAAGTTTGACGTATTTTCCGACGAGTGCAACCTGAACTTCGCCTTCGCGTGAATGAATCGAATCAACCATTTTTTTCCAGCCGTCAAGGTTGATTTTTGTGTTTTCAATTCCGAGTTCGCGGCAGACAACTTCGTCCATTTTCTGGTCGTGGAGCATGAGCGGAACTTCGTATAGTGAACTCAAAGTCTTGTTGTCGATTACGCAGTCTTCGCTTACGTTGCAGAAAAGGCTGATTTTACGGCGGATTTCTTCCGGCACGGCTTCATCTGAGCGCGTAACGATGATGTCCGGGTGAATTCCAACCGCCATGAGTTCCTTTACTGAATGCTGGGTCGGCTTTGACTTGTATTCATCGCTTCCTGAAATGTACGGAACGAGGCAGACGTGAATGAAAAGACAGTTACGGCGTCCGACTTCCGTTGAAAGCTGGCGGATTGCTTCGAGGAAAGGCTGGCTTTCAATGTCGCCGATTGTGCCCCCGATTTCTACGATTGAAACGTCCGCACCGCTGACTTCCGCATTCTTTAAGATAAAATCCTTGATTTCGTTTGTTACGTGAGGAATGATCTGAACCGTCTGACCGAGATATTCTCCCTGGCGTTCCTTGTTTAAGACGTTCCAGTAAACGCGTCCCGACGTAAGGTTTGAATACTTCGTAAGATTTTCATCGATGAAGCGTTCGTAGTGACCAAGGTCAAGGTCTGTTTCTGCTCCGTCGTCCGTTACGAAAACTTCTCCGTGCTGAAAAGGACTCATCGTGCCCGGATCAACGTTCATGTAAGGGTCAAGTTTCTGAGAAGCAATTTTCAGTCCGCGGCATTTCAAAAGGCGTCCTAAACTGGCAGCCGTAATTCCTTTTCCAAGTCCGCTGACAACACCGCCAGTCACAAAAATAAATTTAGACATCGTAGTCCTCCATAATCAAATAAACGTCCGCTTTAAAAACAAAAAAAGCCGCAGACACCTCTCCCTTAAATATCCGGTTCAGTGCCCGCGACTTCTTTGTCGTTTTCTTTCGCTCAAAAGAATATTACTTTCGGCAGTTTTTTGCAACCGTGAGCAGATTGCTATTAGTGTAATAATTTGTTTATATCTACAAGCGTCGTGTTCAGGTCAGTGTACTTGCCGGCAAGTGAGTCGGCGAGGGCGTTTGCTGTGTCGATTGCCGTCAGACAGTCGATGTCGTGTTCTACGGCAAGGCGTCTTAAGCGTACGCTTTCGGAAGCAGGGTCGCGTCCTTTTGCTGAAGTAGAAACTACGTAGCAGATTTTTCCGCTTTCGAGCAGGGTCATTACGTTTTCGCTGTAGTTCTCGTGAACTTTTTCAACTCTTGTAACTTCCATTCCCGAGCGTTCGATTGTGTCCGCGTTTCCTTTTGTTGCGTAAAGTTTGAAGCCCATGTCGTAGAATTTTCTGGCAAGTGCAGGAAGTTCCGGTTTGTCGGATTTTCTTACGCTGAAAAGAATTCCCGTCGCCTGGTCTTTGTCTGCAAGTGCCGGGTGAATCATCTTCCAGCCGGCTGCAACCATACCTTTGAAGATTGCTTCTTCGCGGGTTTTTGCAATTCCGAGGACTTCTCCCGTTGATTTCATCTCAGGTCCTAAATGCGTGTCTACGTCCATCAGTTTTTCAAAGCTGAATACAGGAACTTTTACCGCATAGTAGTCCGGGTGTCTGTAAAGTCCCGTGCCGTAGCCCATGTCGCGCACTTTTTCGCCAAGCATTGCGCGGGTTGCAAGTTCAACCATCGGAATACCGGTTACCTTGCTCAAATACGGAACCGTGCGTGAAGAACGCGGATTTGCTTCAATTATGTTCAACTGACCGTTGTAGAAAAGCCACTGAATGTTTACGAGTCCCTGAGTTCCGAGGGCAAGTGCCATGTCGCGTGATTTTTCAACTACAGTCTTTGTCATCTCTTCCGTGAAGTCCCATGCAGGATAAACTGCGATTGAGTCTCCCGAGTGGATTCCCGTGCGTTCAACGTGTTCCATGATTCCCGGAATCAAGACGTCTTCACCGTCGCAGATACAGTCAACTTCAAGTTCCGTTCCTTCCATGTATTTATCAATCAGAACGGGATTTGTAATTCCCTGTGCAAGGATGATTTTCATGTATTCCTTGATGTCTGCATTTGTGCGCGCGATAATCATGTTCTGTCCGCCAAGAACGTAACTTGGACGCATCAAGACAGGGTAGGTCAGGCGGGCTGCCGCTTCGAGGGCTTCAACTTCCGTGAATACGGTCTGACCTTTCGGGCGGTTTACGTTGAGGCGTTCGCACAGTTTTTCAAAGCGTTCGCGGTCTTCTGCAAGGTCAATTCCGTCTGCACTCGTGCCGAGAATCCTGATTCCCTGACTGTCGAGGTATTTTGTAAGCTTGATTGCAGTCTGTCCGCCGAAGGCAACTACGACGCCGACCGGTTTTTCAACCTTGATTACGTTCATTACGTCAACCGGGGTGAGCGGTTCAAAGTAGAGGCGGTCTGCCGTGTCAAAGTCGGTGGAAACGGTTTCCGGGTTGTTGTTGATGATTGCAACTTCATAGCCCAGTTTTTTGAGTGACCATACGCACTGAACTGACGCATAGTCAAACTCGATTCCCTGTCCGATTCTGATTGGACCCGAACCGAGAACGATGATTGTGCCTTTTTTGCTGCGTTTGCCTTCTTTTTCAAGTTCTTTGAGAAAGTTTTCTGCTTCGTTTTCTCCGCCGGTGGTTGAATAGAAGTAAGGGGATTCTGCACTGAATTCGCCGGCACAGGTGTCTACCATCTTAAATGACGTCGGAGTGTAGAGCATTGGTGCGTGAACGCTCGGAGAAGAATTTGCAACTGCTTCTTTTTCTGCATTCGCAATTTTTAAGAGTTTTTCAAGGAACCATTCGTCGATTTTTGTCACTTCATGGATTTCGTCCACGCTCATGATTCCGCGCTTCAATGCCTGATAAATCGCAAAAATCCTCTGATCCGTGCATTTTCCGACCCTTTCGCGGATTTTTTCTTCGTTTTCTTTTGCAAACATCGGAAGATTCAGGTCTTTTACGCCGAGTTCAGCCCCGCGGATTGCCTTTAAGATTGCTTCCTCAAAGTTCTGACCGATAGCCATGACTTCGCCGGTTGCCTTCATCTGCGTACCGAGTTTTCGTGCAGCGTAAACGAATTTTTCAAACGGGAATTTAGGAACTTTTACGACAACGTAGTCGAGTACAGGTTCAAAGCAAGCTTTCGTCTTGCCCGTTACAAAGTTCGGGATTTCATCAAGGTTGTAGCCTACTGCAATCAGGGCAGCAACTTTTGCAATCGGATAGCCGGTTGCCTTTGAGGCGAGGGCAGAAGAACGGCTTACGCGAGGGTTTACTTCGATTACCGCATATTCAAAAGTTTCTGGATTCAGCGCAAACTGACAGTTACAGCCGCCTTCAATTTCGAGGGCAGAGATGATATTTAAAGCCGCAGAACGCAGCATCTGATATTCTTTGTCTGCAAGCGTTACAGTCGGGGCGATTACGATTGAATCTCCCGTGTGAACGCCGACCGGGTCAAAGTTTTCCATCGAGCAGACCGTGAGAACGTTGCCCGCGTGGTCGCGCATGACTTCAAATTCGATTTCCTTCCAGCCGCTGATGCATTTTTCAACGAGAATCTGATGAATCGGGGAACGATGCAGACCGTTGTGTGCAATTTCGTCAAATTCTGCTTCGTTGTAGGCGATGCCGCCGCCGGTTCCGCCGAGGGTAAATGCCGGACGGATGATTACAGGAAAACCGATCACGTTTTTTGCAAAGTCGAGGGCGTCATCATAGTCCGTTACGACTTTTGAAGGAATGCACGGTTCACCGATTGATTCCATCGTGTCCTTGAACATCTGGCGGTCTTCTGCCTTGTCAATCGTAAGAGGACGCGCTCCTAAAAGCTGAACTCCGTGGCTTTCCAGAAAGCCTGATTTTGCAAGTTCCATGCTGAGCGTCAGACCTGTCTGACCGCCGAGGGTTGAAAGCAGCGAATCCGGTTTTTCTTTTTCTATAATGCGCTGCAGGGTTTCCACGTTGAGCGGTTCAAGATAGATTTCATCAGCCATGACGTGGTCAGTCATGAGCGTTGCAGGGTTTGAGTTGACAAGTACGACTTCCAGACCCTGAGCCTTTAACGCCTTGCAGGCCTGGTTTCCCGCGTAGTCAAATTCTGCAGCCTGACCGATGACAATCGGACCTGAACCAATAATCATTACCTTGTGGATATTTTTATTCAATGGCATTTTATGATCTCCATGTTTGCCTTTTTCAGTGCATCATCTTTATAAATCTGTCGAAGAGGAAGTTTGTGTCGTGCGGACCGCCGCAGGCTTCCGGATGGAACTGCACGCTGAATGCCGGAATTTCTTTGTATGTTACGCCTTCGCAGGTTCCGTCGTTGCAGTTTACAAAACTTAAAAATGCATTCTGCGGGATTGTTTCGTTTTCAACCGCGTAGCCGTGGTTCTGGCTTGAAATGTAAACCCTGCCGGATTCGAGGTCTTTTACGGGGTGATTGCCGCCGCGGTGACCGTACTTGAGTTTTATCGTCTTTGCGCCGTTGGCAAGTGCAAGCATCTGATGCCCAAGGCAGATTCCGAAAATCGGGATTTTGCCGTATTCACAGAGTTTTTTGATTTCCGCAATTACGCCGGTGTTTTCTGCCGGGTCTCCAGGTCCGTTGCTCAGCATGATGCCGTCAACTCCCATCGATTTTATTTCTTCAGCCGTCGTGTTGTATGAAACGACCTTTACCGTACAGCCTCTGCGTTCAAGTTCCCGCTGGATGTTCGCCTTTGCGCCAAAATCAAAAAGTGCAACCGTTTTTCCCTTGCCGTCAGCAAAATCTTTCGTATAGAAAGGCGTTTTGACAGGTTCAACTGCGTTTTTTAAAGGTTCATCAATCATGGCATTCTGAACGCTCTTTACTGCATCAACAATCTGGTAGGATTTGATTTCAGAAAGAAGTTTTTCGTCAACTTTCGGGCAGGTGTCGGCGGTAACAATCATGCCGTTCATGACGCCGGCTTCGCGCAGGATTTTTGTAAGGCGGCGGGTGTCAATTCCGCACAGACCGATGATGTTCTGCTGTTTTAAAAATTCATCTAAGGTGAGCTGGCAGCGGAAGTTTGAAGGTTTGTCGCACAATTCGCGCACGATGTAGCCGCGGATGTGGCATTTTTTGCTTTCGTAGTCCTGCGGAATCATTCCGTAGTTTCCGATTAAAGGAAATGTCTGGGTTACAATCTGACCGTAATAACTCGGGTCGGTAAGAGTTTCGAGATAACCGGTCAGTCCAGTAGTAAAAACCGTTTCGCCGATTACTGAGCCTGTGGCACCGATGGAAGTTCCTTCAAAAACTGTTCCGTCGGCAAGAATCAAGAATGCTTTTTTCATTTTTTTGTTGTACCTTTGAGGGCAAAAAAAAAAGCGCCACCACACATTAAAGAAAAACGTAGATACGTCTTTAATAGTAATGAACGCCCTTGCTCATATGTTTCGGCAAGTACAATAAACCTAACTGCATTTAATGTCAATCAGTTGAAAATATCGCAATCCGCAAAAAGCAAAAAATTATCAGCCTGAAATTTCTAACTTAGAGTTTTTGCAATCAACTGTCATAAAAAAGGCTCTCGGTCGGTTCTGTCATCAAA
>CAVJKK010000082.1:0-6412 GCA_963649855.1 Anaerovoracaceae bacterium | reverse complement strand
CTATTTACGTTGACACGGTTGCTCCTTTGGTTGATGACGAAAAATCTTCTGTTGGCAACGTCAAGACGGCAGAGGCGGTTCGCGAAAAGTGGTTTGGTTCAGATTCACTTTCCGTTTACGGCGAAATTGCAGATTCCGGCAGCGGAGTTGAAAGCGTAACCTACTGGCTTGATAAATCAATAAGCGAAGAAAGCAGCGGAACGGCAGTTCCTTCAAAAACGGAAGACGGAAATTATAAGTTCAACGCGACAATCAGCGGATTTACGGAAGGTGAAAGTCACACCCTGCGCTACATTGCAACGGACAAGGCGGGCAACAGTTCTGCGGTAAAAGAATATTCCGTAAAGACTGACCTTACGACGCCGGCGGTTTCTGCAAAATTCTACGAGTTTGAAGGCACGTCGATAAATGAGGCGGTTTCGGGCAGTATTCTTGCAAACAAACAGAATGACGTCGTGCTCTACGGACTTGGCTTGGACAGTGCGTCGGGAATTGAATCAATTCAGATTCCGAATGCGGAAATCACTTACTCGACGGCGGCAACGGCAGAACAGGCAGAAGACGGAACTGAAAATCCGATTGAAATAAATCTTGAATGGTTTAAGGCGCAGACTTTTGAAGCTTACAGCGCAGAAAACGCAGCAGAATACACTGCATGGAAAGCCGTAATTGCAAAAGACAAAATTGCAGCCGGCGCAGTAAAATACACGGCAAAAGACATTGCAGGAAATTCAACGTCATTCAGCATGTTTGATTTTGTCGTTGATACAAAACTCCCGGAAATCGAATACAAAAATCTGACGGACGCCGACAGCGACACAGCTGGAACTCAGGTGAACGGAAAAATCACCTTGAGCGGAAATGCCAGCGACAACAATTCAATGGATAAGGTGACGGAAATTCAGTACAGAATCGACGGCGGAGACTGGACGACTCTTGCGGCGGGGCTTGATTCTTCAAAAACAAGCGCATACAGCTGGGCTTCCGTTGAATTTGACACTTCACTTGAACCGTTTGCGGCATCCAAAGACGGAGATTTAAAAGTGAACTTCCGCGCGGTTGCACTCGACAAGGCGGGCAACTACAGCGATCCGGACGACGCGGGAATTGAAGTAATCATAAATCAGGACACAGACCGCCCGGTAATCAGGGTTTCTTCCCTTGATGAGGCGGAAGACATAATTTCTCAGACGACAATCCGCGGAAATGTAAGCGACGACGACGGAGTTGAAAAACTTGAATATTCAACTGACGGCGGCAGCACATGGACTGAAGCAGAAGTTTCGAGCGGTTCATGGCAGATTGAAAACCTTACCGGCGGAGAATATTCAATTCTCTTTAAAGTAACGGACAAGGCGGGAACGGTATTTACGACCGGCGCAGAAGAAGCCGGCACGTTTGCAGTGGCAGACAGACCGTTTGTAATGTACGCTGCCGACACGGCAAAGAAGGACGGCAAAGACGCCGTTAAATTCTCAGTTGACCTCGACGCTCCGAAAATCAGTTCATTCAGGATTGCGGTAAACTCAGAAAATACGGCAGTTGAAGCAGATTCAGCCCTGTGGAAAGACGCAGAACTGAACTTTGGTAAGGCTTCAAAATACATGAGTCTCAAAATTGAAGCGACGGAAGATTTATGCGTTCACGACAGCGCAGCGGACGACCTTACGGTAAAAGTCGGTTCAGCAGTGCTCACGGGAAGCGGTTCAACCCTCACGATTGTGCGCACTCCGGACGGCTCTTACAACGGCAATTTAGTTTACATCATCGGACCGGTTGATATTTCTACGGTCGAAGGCGCGGAAGGAACAAAGACCGTCAGCATTTCCGTAAAGGACAAGTCAGGGCGCGAAAGTGAACCTGCAACGCTCAACATTTTTGTTGACGACGGCGCACCGGAAGTTTCAATCACTTCTCCGAACGCAACGGCACAGACAGCAGCCGAAGGCAGAACGAACGGTGGTTACGCTACAGACGAAGCTCTGACCGGCAAATACACAATCAAGGGACTTGTTTCAGACACAAGCGGAATTGCAAAATTCTCTTACTTAATCCCGACAAATGAGCAGATTGAAGCAGGTGTTACGAAAGACACAGACGGCTGGACTGCGATGAAGACAATCAGCGACGTTGAATTCAACACTTACGGCGGAAATCCTCTGACATCTGCAAACTGGAAGATTGAATTTACTTCTTCAGCATTTGAAAGCGAAGCGGACACAACGCACGGCACATCGCTCATCTACTACGCGACTGCAAAAACAGACGGCGAATTGACGTTTGCACAGAAAATCGACGGCAGCGAAAACGTCTATGTTCCTCTGTATTTTTATGTTGAAGATGCAACGGGCAACGGCGAAATCGTAGAAAATAAAATCCTCGTAAACGTAAACGGCGGTATTCCTCTGGTAGAAGTTACATCGCACGAAGACGGCGCAAAGACCGGCAACACGGTTTCTCTGATTGGTACGGCTTCCGACGATGAACAGATAAAAGAAGTAAAAATCACGAAAGTTGAATACGCATCGGACACGACGATTACAGAATCAACAGTCTGGACACAGATTACAGACTTGAGCGGAACAGGTGTGGTAACAAAAGGCACCGTAGACGAATCAAAAGCACAGATTACGGCGGAAGGAACTTCTAGCTGGAAAGCAAGCGTAAATGCGGCAAAACTCGACATCAAAGCTGACGGAAAATCCGCAGACATTAAGGCGCTGCGCTTTACGGTTGTTTCTTACGACCAGAACGGAACGCCAAGTTCTTATAACGGCGCAGAGTGCACGCGAAGCATTTATGTTGATTCGGGTAACCCTGTTCTTGAAGAAGCAAAAATCGTGGGATTCAATTCAATCCCGGCGGACGTGGACGCAACGGCAGCCTTTGAAAAGACATATTCTGCAGGCATGTATTTTGCAAGCGGCAAGGCAAAGCACTGGTATCTGAAAGTCTGCGTAAGCGATGATTCAAGCATTGTTGACGTCGGCTTCAGTTCGCAGACCGGTAGCGGTTACATCGGCGCAATCACAGATTTTGACAGTTCAGAAGCAGAAAAAAGCGTAATCAAAAACGGCGCAGGCACAAGAAAATACACGGCACTCATTCCGATTGCAACAGATACGGAAGGCAAGGTTTACGCGACAATGACGATGAACGACGGTCAGCACACAGACGTTACGACTTCGTTCTCATTCAATATTGATAACACCGCTCCGACGCTTTACGGCACGGACGGCGCAAAACTCGCAGAAGATGCGGGCGCACTCCGGCTGATGTCTTCAGGCGAAGCACTTGGTTCAGCAAATGTGATTGAAAACTCTGACGGCTCATTCACTTTCGGCGATGAACTCGTTGAAGACGGCGCGGGACTTGCTTACGTTGCAGTTTACTTTAAAAAGTCAGCAAACGAAAATTTCAATACGAAAAACCGCGTTTACAATCCGATGTTCGCAAAGACAGATTCTGCCGACAACATGACGGAACTTGCAGACGGCGCGGCATGGACGGACGGAAGTGTTTACATCAACGCAGAAAATCTTCCGGCACTGTGCAGAACGGTAACGCGCAATAGTGCAACTACGCTCAACTTTGAAGGACTCGGTTCAAATTACAACATCAACGGCACAAAATGGAATAAAGGAGTTTCTTCGTTCGGACTCGTAAAAATCGGCGGTGCATATCACAAGATTACGGCGATTGAAGGCGACACGGCGACTTTGGACGAAGCGGTTTCTACAGAGTTTACGGAAGCAGAGTTCATCTATGCGATGCTCGTGGACCACGAAGTTACTGAAGGTTTTGATTCAACTGCAGAAACGGGCGTTTCCAACGATGACGGCGACGGATTTGTGGAAATGGTTAAGCGCAGCGGTTCAACTTACAAATGGAGCGCAAGCGTAGATTCACAGAACATTCCTGACGGCCCTGCAGAGATTCACGTTGTGGCATTTGACCAGGCGGGCAACACAAAATACGGCTACGTAAAGACAAGCATTCAGAACAACCGCCCGAGAATCAGCCGTGTAATGCTGGCAACGGACCTGAACGGAAACGGCAAATTTGATTTCTACAATGAAAGTTCTTCAATCCTGAACGACCTTTCAAAAGAAAACACTGTGAGCAACGGAACTCAGTTTGGTGAATTCGTATTCTATTCAACGCTCAAGGCATCTTCAGACACGAGCAAAGCCGGCGGCGAGGAACAGGCAGTCGTAACGCTCACAAGCCCGAGAACCTTCCGCGTAAAGAAAGACCTTCTCGTCCTTCCTGAATTTGTCGGTGGAAACGGAGCATTGAAGTACGGGGCAAGTTTTGGAAACGAAGCGGCAGTAACAGTCCCGGTAGAAGGAACAGAAGCCCTCGCTTCAACGGCAGAAAACTTAAAACTTGCAGACAAGGACGGCACGGCACAGAAGGCAGAAAGCCTGCTTCAGAATACGGGCAGCGCTGTGAACACAAATTACGGCGGCGCAGTCGTAACGATGGACAATACTGTTGAAGATTTCAAAAAACTCGACGACGGAAAGGTAAAATATCTTGCGTTCACATTCTGGGACGCAACGGACGAAACAACTCAGGGAACTGACAGTTTGTGGGCAATGATAAATATTCCTGCCCTCATCGATGTTGTTGACGACACAAAACCGGTTGGAACAATCAGACCGTTCTGGTGGAACAGCAAGGAAGATTCAAGTTTTGTTTACGACGATGACGAAAATCCGCTTGGTCACATCGACCTTGACGAAGGCAAGACGACGACACGACCGGGAGTTTCAGGACAGGTTTACATCAACGGAAGTGCTTACGACGAAACAAGAATCGGCGAAGTTCACGTTGTAAAGCCGGACACAGCTTCAACTGACGAAAAAATCATCTGGTACGAAGACGGAAGCTGGAAGTGCGCAGAAGGTGCTGAAATCCTGAGCGAAGAAGAACCGAGTCAGGACGGACATACAATCGAATGGCGCTATAAAATCGACATGACGCCGTACGGAGTTGCAACAGAGAAAACCGTAAAGACTTACGTTGTGGATGCGCAGAGCAACACGATGACAACTCCTACAGCAGACACGGCACAGACAACAGTGGCTGCACAGACGGCACTCTACAAAATGGACTTTGTTCCATACATAAAGGACATCTACACGACGTCAATCGGAAGTTCAAGCCGCTCAAGGCTGGGACGCTACCCTGTACGCGCAGGCGAAGAAATGACGATTGAAGGAATGAACTTTGCAAAAGACGCAGAGTATGCGGTTAAGTTCTACAAGACAGATTCTTCTGAAAACAAACCTGCTGCAACGGCAGACAGCACGACAGACACAACTCTGACCGGCACAATCAAAGAAGACGGCAAAATTACAGTAACCGCTCCGCAGTATTCGCGCTGGGTAGAAGTTACGGTAAGCGATGTTACCACAAAGAACAACACGAACAAGAACAGCGGCTGCAACATAGAAAGCGGCTACGTTGCAAAAGACAAAGACAACGGACTGAAGACCGCCGCCACCAAAGGCACAGACTTCTGGACCGACGACAGATACATCAGCGTATGGAATACAAATACAAATTTTGCTGGAAGTACAACTCCTCAAAGTGGTGTAATCAAAAAAATCTCTGAAAAGAATAGCGGCAGCAATTCTACAACAGACACTGTTGGCGGTGGCTATTTGTATAAACAGCCTGATTCAAATACACAGGTTGATTCAGTGGCAGATCAAAATGGTCGTTACTATGCAGCGATGTCTTCTTATGACCTGAAACTCTACGGCTACAGAAGTTCTAAAACTTATAAATCCCATGGAGACAACGTTATCTATAACAGTTCAGAAGCCGCATTTATGGCTCCGGCAGACTCCCTTGATTATGTTCTTGTAAACGGTCTGCCGTATTATGTACTTCAGGATAATGCGCTCTGCGGAGATTCTGCTAACAGATGGGGAAGCGGGCTTTTCCTTGCAAGGGAAGGGTACTGGTACGACCGTAACTATTCATCAGCATATTCGTCAGATTTACAGGAAGATCAGGAGTTTTATATTATTGAACGACTTGGAGCAAGTGGCTCAACAGCTGCTTCAAGAAATTCTTCCGGTGGTTACGACGCAGTTCTTCACCAGTTTAAAAATCCTCGTATTGCTGGCTGGCATACAAACGACAACTCTGACAAAAATAAGGTTTACAGGTATGACGAAAAACTTGCAAATGGCGGAACAGATTACATTTATGTTTCTTATTATGATTCTTATGCAAAGTGCCTTAAATACGCAGCATATAAAGTCGGGCGTGAATTTAACGATAATACGCAAATACTTGGAATTGCCGGACAGCATTGGGGAAGTAATAATCAGAATTCTGCGATAATTCCACTTATGCACACTGCAGTAAATAAGGCTTATAAACAGAATAATGT
>CAVJKK010000081.1:0-6497 GCA_963649855.1 Anaerovoracaceae bacterium | reverse complement strand
TTACTGCGCGGTCTGTGATGCTTTCTTCTACCGAAAAAAAGACGTGTGCGTCGTTGGAAACGGAGAATTTGCCCTGAGCGAAGCGCGGGTTCTTCAAAATGTCGCTTCTTCCGTGACGATTCTGACCAATGGAGAAAACTCTAAAACGCTGAAATCTTCCCTCAAAAGCAAATCCTCTTCACCAATTGCAATCGATGAACGTAAAATCGAAGAAATAAATGCAGACAGCACGACCGGCAAAGTATCAGGTCTCACTTTTAAAGACGGCACAACACTAAAAACTGACGGCATTTTCATCGCACTGGGAGAAGCAGGGGCTGCAGACTTCGCAAAGAAAATCGGAATCCTGCTTGAAGGCGAAAACATTAAAACCGATTCAAAAATGCGGACAAACGTTCCGGGAATTTTTGCGTGCGGCAACGCAACCGGCGGACTTTTACAGGTAAACAAAGCCACATACGAAGGCGCGCTAGCAGGATTGAGCGCAGTTGAATTCTTAAAGAAATAAAGTGCCGGTGTTTAATTCCGTAACTGTCAAAACTTTCTGCATATCCGCTAAAACTTATTAAACCCCGCGCCTTTTTGTGTTAAAATCAGCGTACTTTTTTGGGAGATTTCTATGGCTGATTACCACGTTTTTGACCCGGCGCCGGAAGGTACACCTGTTGCGGGTTTTGTTCATCTGCACGTTCACTCGGACTATTCACTTCTGGACAGCTGTGCAAAACTTGACGACCTTGTTGCAAAGGCTAAACGGCTCAACATGCCGGCACTCGCGCTCACTGACCACGGCAACATGTTCGGCGCACTCAACTTTGAAAAACTCTGCCACGTAAACGGAATCAATCCGATTGTCGGGGAAGAATTCTACGTTGCGTTTGGAAGTCACCTCGAAAAAAATGACGTTCCGTATTCCCACAAAGGCGAAGACGGTGAACGTCAGGCTCATTACTTCCACCTTGTTCTTCTGTGCGAAAATCAGAAAGGCTACGAAAACATGAGCTGGCTTTCATCGATTGCGTATCAGGAAGGACTTTATTACGGCAAACCGCGCATCGATTTTGAACTTCTGGAAAAATATCACGAAGGAATAATCTGTTGTTCTGCCTGCATTGCCGGGGAACTGCCACAGCTGCTTCTTGCAGGAAAAGATGCTGAAGCGGAAGAATTCGCCCTCAGATACAAGAATCTTTTTGGACCTGACCACTACTACATTGAACTTCAGGATCACGGGCTTGAAGACCAGAAAACCGTAAACAGAAAACTGATTGCGCTTGCCCGGAAACTCGACATTCCGCTCGTCGTAACAAACGACATCCACTATATTGAAAAGGAAGACTGGGAAGCTCAGGACTGTCTGCGCTGCATCGGCTTCAAGAAAAATATGAAGGAACCGCATCAGACGATGGGTGGCGAACTTCACGAATGGTATTTTAAGACTGAACAGGAAATGCGCCTTCTGTTCCCGGACTGCCCGGATGCTTACGAAAACACAATCAAGATTGCAAATATGTGCAATCTTACGATAAAACAGTACAAAACTCAGGAATTGAAGGAATGTCTGCCTCGCTTTGAACTTCCGAAAGAATTCCAGACGCACGGAGACGAATACACAAAAAATCAGGACGACTATGTGCGCTACCTCGTGGAAAAAGGACTGCGCAAGCGTTATCCGGCAATTACCCCTTCCATCCGCCAGCGCGCAGAATACGAACTTGGAATCATCTTCAAGATGGGATTTTCAGGATACTTTCTGATCGTATGGGAATTCATCAACTGGTCAAAATCAACGTGGGACAACGTAAACAACTGCGAAAAACCCTACATTCCAATCGGTCCGGGACGTGGTTCTGGTGCAGGTTCTCTCGTTGCCTACAGTCTTGGAATTACGGACATCGACCCGTTCCGCTACAAACTGATTTTTGAACGATTCTTAAACCCTGAACGCGTTTCCATGCCGGATTTTGACGTTGACATGGACTTCGACTACCGCCAGGACATCATCCAGCACACCCGCGACCTTTACGGCGACCCGCAGGTAGGACACATCGTAACGTTCGGAACCTTAAAACCGAAAAACTGCATTGCCGACGTCGGACGCACGCTTGGAATTTCACTTTCCGAAGTCAACATGCTCAAATCGAAGGTTTCGGAAAACTTAAAGGCAAAACTCAAGAACTGCTTTGAGCCCGCAAATGAAAAGTTTCCGGACGGAGGTCAGCTTGCAGAGTTCAGACACGATCCGCGCTACGAAAAACTTTTTGACCTTGCACTCAAGCTTGAAGGCTGCAAACGCAACACCGGTCTGCACGCATCAGGAATGGTAATCGGACTGACAGCCCTGCCGAACTGGGCACCTGTCTTTAAGGATTCAAAAACGGGAGAAGTCGGCGTTCAGTATACGATGGACATCATTGAACCGTGCGGACTCGTCAAATTCGACTATCTTGGACTCAAAACGCTTTCGCTGATTCGTTACGCAGAAGACATCATCAACAAACACCGCAAGGAAGGTGAAGAAAAATTCGTCTGCGCAAACGTGAGCGAAACAGACAAAAAAACCTTTGAACTTTTCTGCCGCGGAGACTCAGTTGCAGTCTTTCAGTTTGAATCGCCAGGCATGCAGAAAATTCTCCGTCAGTTTCAGCCGGAAAAAATCGAAGACCTCGTAGCCTTGAACGCGCTCTACCGCCCGGGTCCGCTCCAGTTCATTCCGAACTACATCGACGGAAAATGGAAGCCTGAAACAATCCACTACCCTGACCCATGTCTTGAGCCGATTCTCAAGGAAACGTACGGCGTTATGGTCTACCAGGAACAGATCATGCAGGTTTCGCAGAAAATCGCGGGCTTCTCACTTGGTGCTGCCGACATGCTCCGTCGTGCCATGGGTAAGAAAAAACCTGAAGTAATGATGAGCAAAAAAACTGAATTTGAAGAAGGCGCGATAAAACAGGGATTTACAAAAGAACACGCAGATGAAATCTTCGACATCATGGTTCCGTTCGCAGGTTACGGTTTCAATAAATCCCACGCCGCAGCGTATTCGGTTCTCGCATACAGAACAGGCTGGCTCAAGGCTAACCGCCCGGCAGAATTCATGGCAGCAAACTTAACGAACGAAATCACCTCGACGGACGGTCTCCCGGCTTACATTGCAGAAGCCCGCCGCATGGGAATCCCGGTTGATCCCCCGGATGTAAACCGCTCAGACGCAAACTTTGACGTCGTAGACGGGCACATCGTCTTTGGTTTCCGCGGAATTAAGGGAATGGGAACTTCTGCCGCAAAAGCAATCGTAAAAGAACGCGACGCAAACGGACCTTTCAAATCTTTCATGGACTTTATCGAACGCATGATTAACGTAAAGGAAGATGTTTTTGATGAAGAAACAGGTCAGAAAAAAGGTGAAAAACTGGCAATCAACAAAAAGGCCGTCGAAGTTTTAATCAAGTGCGGTGGCTTCGACAATTTGAATCAAAACCGCCCGACCCTCATTGCAAACCTCGAACGCGCATGGGCTTACACCGAAAAGAAAGTTTCCGGCGGCGATGACGGGCAGATAAGTCTTTTTGAAAACACCGGAGTTCAGGAATTTGCGGACTACAAATTTGAAGAAATCCCGGATTCTTCCAAAATGGAAAAACTCAACATGGAAAAGGAACTGATCGGCTGTTATGTTTCAGGTCATCCTCTCGACGACTACAGAAAAGCATGCGAAAAGGCAACCCTCAATTCCGAAAACATCGCCCGCGAATCAAAAACAGCAAAAAGCATTCACGCAGCGGCAATCGCTTCCGGCGCAAAACCGTGGCAGCTCAAAAACACCGAAAAAGAATACACCGCAATCGGCATGGTCACGGAACTCCGTTCAATCGTCACGAAAAAACAGACGACGATGGCTTTTGCCAAATTGCAGGACTACTCCGGCACGATTGATCTGACGTTCTTCCCGAAAGTGTGGGAACAGCTTTCTTCAAAAATCGAAAATGAAAAAGTCTTCGCATTTAAAGGCAGGCTCGACACAAGCCCCGACCGCGAAGAACCGTCATTTCTGGTTGAATCGATTGAAGACCCGGAAATACTCAAAAACCGCGCGATTCAGGAAGTTCACATCCAGCTCGACGACGGTTTTAAAGAAGAACAGCAGATTTTCAGTTTAAAGGAATTTTTATTTGGAAATTCGGGCGGATGTTCAGTATATTTTCATATGAACGCAGGTGAAAATTCCTATATAATCAAGGCAAATACGCAGCTTTCGGCTCCCGGCACACCGGAATTCATTGAATCCCTGAAAACCCAGCCGTTTGTAAAAGATGCCTGGGCATTCTAGGAATTTTCTGGCACAAACTGTAATTACAATCCGGAGGACAACATGTCTCAGATTTTCAGATATCTGGCGTCGGTCATCAACATTTATTCATTCATCTGCTTTGTGCGCATCTTCTTGACGTGGTTTCCGCAGGCAAACTATTCGCGCTTCGGCAGGATTTTATCTTCAATCTGCGACCCATACCTCAACTTTTTCAGGAGGTTTTCATTTCTCCGCCTGCGCGCGCTTGATTTTTCTCCGGCAGTTGCGCTGTGCGTTCTCTTCGGGCTTTCAACGATTTTCTCCGGTTTGAGCACCTCTAAGGCGCTCTCAGTCGGCTACTTCCTCGCGCTTTTCCTGAATCTTATCTGGGCACTTGTTTCTTCAATCGTAAACTTCATTGCCGTACTCCTGATAATCCGTCTTATTGCTTTTGCCGTCATGCGCTTTATTTCCCGCAGAAACGGCTACCGCCCGCACAGCCCGCTCTGGGATCAGCTCGACAGCACGATTTCTCCGTTCATCTTTAAGATTTCCGGGATTTTCGTGCGCCGCGTGATTTCCTTCACAACGGCACTCGTTATTTCAATCGTCTTTTTAATTGTTTCGGTTCAGGTCGGAAAGATTCTGGTTAAGATTCTCAGCAGTCTTCTTGTTCTTCTGCCGTTCTAAAAATCAACTGAACTGAAAAACAAGACCACGCACCGCCGGAGCAAAAAAATGAAACTTTCAGAAATAAAAAACTCAATTTCCACGCTCCCGGGTGTCGGTCCGAAAATCGCCGCCGCGTTTGCAAACCTGAATGTTTTTACAGTAGCAGACCTTCTTCAGTTCTATCCGCGCACCTACGACGACCGCACAAAGAAGATTCCGCTCAGCCAGTGCCTCAACTTTCCAAAGGCGCACACAATCGCAAAAGTCACAGGGCATGAATGGTTCGGCTACGGACGGATGAAAACCCTCAAAATCTTAATCACAGACGGCACGGCACCCGCAGAGCTCGTTGCCTTCAACCGTCCTTTTTTAGAAAAATCACTTCCACCTGGCGCAATCATCAGCGTAACCGGTCGTTTTGAATTAAAATACGGCAAACTGCAGTCCACCGCCTTCGACGCACAGAAAATCGCAGACACGGGAGAACTCATAGACTTTAAGGACACGCTGCCCCCGGACAGCAGGATTTTCCCGGTCTACCACTTAACCGAAGGATTGAATCAAAAAACAGTCCGCAAGGTGGTAGCAGCCGCACTTTCTCAGTTTGCACTCGGACTTGAAGACGACCTTCCCGAATATCTGATTACTGAACACAAACTTCTGCACAAGCGCGACGCGATAAAAATCATCCACTCACCGGACAATTTTGAAAACTTCAGCCTTGCACGCAAAACAATTGTCTACGAAGAATTTTTCTTTTTTCAATGTGCAGTTGCCCGCCAATCTCTCGAACACCGCGGGAAACTCCCCGAACTCACGGCAATTCCGGCAGCGCAGGAAGCAGAAATCACAACTGAAGATTTTAAGGCAAATCTTTCCCCGCGCCAGAAACAATACCTTGAACGATTGAGTTTTGAACCCACAAACGACCAGAAAAAAGTCATTCTGCAGATGAACCGCGACATAGACAAAAGCTACGAAAGCGCACACAACGCAGCCCGCGAAAGACCGTTTTCAATGCGCGCACTCTTACAGGGCGACGTTGGCAGCGGAAAAACGCTCGTTTCATTTTTTGCAGCGCTCCGCGTAATCGACTGGGGCAGTCAGGCTGCATTCATGGCACCTACAGAAATTTTAGCCCGGCAGCACGCAGAAAGCGCAGCCGAAGAATTAGCCCCGTTAAACGTAAATGTCGCATATCTGACGGGCAACATCAACGCAAAAGGAAGGCTTCAGCTTCTGGGCGCCCTCAAAACTGGTACGGTGAATCTTGTAATCGGCACGCACGCGCTTTTTTCAAAAAACGTGCAGTACAAAGACCTTGCACTCGCAATAATCGACGAACAGCACAGATTCGGCGTAATGCAGCGTTCAGCCATAATCGACAAGGGACGCACGGGCACAGAGCCGAAACTCAGTGAACCGAATCTTCTGATGATGAGTGCAACCCCGATTCCGCAGACGCTCGCGCTCACAGCCTTCGGAGACCTCGACATCTTAACGATTCACACAATGCCGCAGGGACGAAAGC
>CAVJKK010000080.1:0-6515 GCA_963649855.1 Anaerovoracaceae bacterium | reverse complement strand
TTGTAAAAGGTCCGAAAGGAGAACTTAAACAGCACATCAATGACAAAGTTAAGCTTGAAGTAAAAGACGGAGAGCTTACTGTTACTCCAGCTGAAGAATCAAAAGCTGCCGGTGCAGCACACGGTCTTTATCGTGCTTTGATTCACAACATGGTTATCGGTGTAACTCAGGGTTTTTCAAAGACTCTGGTTATTACTGGTGTAGGTTACCGTGCAGAAGTTCAGGGAAAGAACCTCGTAATGAACCTTGGTTATTCTTCAGACTTTATCGCGATAATCCCAGAAGGACTTACTGTTACAGCTGATGCTAATGGTAATGTTACTATTGCTGGTATCGACAAGCAGCTGGTTGGTGAATTTGCTTCACAGATTCGTAAGCTTCGTCTTCCTGAACCTTACAAAGGAAAGGGAATTCGTTATAGCGACGAAGTTATCAGACGCAAGGTCGGAAAGACTGGCGTAAAATAAGGTGTAGCGTATGTTAAAGAAACTTAATGATAAAGCAAGAAAGCGCCTTCATCGTAAGGTTCATATCCGTAAGTCAGTTTACGGAACAGCTGCTCGCCCACGTATGACAGTAACACGCAGCAACTGCAACCTTTACGCTCAGGTAATTGATGATGACGAAGGTGTTACATTGGCTTCAATTTCCACACTGGAAAAAGAATTTGCTGACATTAAACCGAATACGGAAGGTGCAGCAAAACTTGGTGAAGCTTTTGGAAAACGTCTTCAGGACAAGAAAATTACAACTGTAGTTTTTGACCGCAACGGATATCTGTATCATGGTGTTGTTAAGGCACTCGCAGATGGAACCCGCAAAGCAGGTATCATTTTCTAGGAGAGTCTAATGGAACGCCAGAACAAGTTCGAAAAAGAAAGAGAACAGAAAGAATTCGTTGAAAAACTTGTTAGACTGAATCGTACAGCTAAAACCGTAAAAGGCGGACGCCGTATGTCATTCTCAGCTCTCACAGTTGTAGGCGATGGAAAAGGTCGCGTAGGATACGGATTTGGTAAAGCAAACGATGTATCTGAAGCAATCAGAAAGAGTATTGACCGTGCTAAGAGAAACCTCATTACTGTTCCAGTAAAAAATGGTACTCTTCCACACGATATTCTTGGAAAATACAAGAGTTCATCAATCCTTTTGAAACCAGCTTGTGCCGGTACTGGAATCATCGCAGGTGGTCCGGTTCGTGCAATCATGGAATCAATTGGTGCAACTGACGTAATTTCCAAGTCATTGGGTTCTTCAAGCCCAGTCAATGTAGTACGTGCAACTTTTGAAGCTCTTGAAGGTCTTATGGACGCAAAAGCAGTTGCAGCTAACAGAGGTAAATCTCTGCAGGAAATGTGGGGTTAATCATGGCTAAAAAAATCAAGGTAACTCTCGTAAGAAGTACAATTGGACAGAAACCAGCTAAGGTTGCAACAGTTCGCAGCCTTGGTCTCAAAAAGATTAACTCTTCAAATGTTTTGGAAGCAACTCCGGCTGTTCTTGGAATGGCTGAAGCTGTATCACACCTGATTACTATCGAGGAAGTAAAATAATGTCTGATTTCGTTTTGAGCGCACCACAGGGTGCAAACAAGAAAAAGCGCATTGTTGGCCGCGGTTCTTCTTCAGGTCGTGGAACAACTGCAGGTAAGGGAAACAAGGGACAGCAGTCTCGCTCTGGTGGAAAAACATACGTAGGTTTTGAAGGCGGTCAGATGCCTCTTTATCGTCGTATTGCACACAGAGGTTTCTCTAATTACCCATTCAAGAAAGAATATTCAGTTGTGAATGTTTCTCTTCTTGAAGAAAAATATTCAGACGGCGAATCAGTAAACAAGGAAACTCTTCTGGCTAAAGGTCTTGTATCTAAGGCTGATGCTTTGGTAAAAATCCTTGGAACTGGTGATTTAACAAAAAAACTTACAGTCGATGTAGATAAAGTTTCTGCTTCTGCAAAAGCTAAAATCGAAAAGGCTGGCGGTTCTGTTAAAGAAGCTGCTGAAGCTAAGTAATTACAATAAGTACCGGAGACACACATGGCAAACAATCCAATTGTAAACATGTTCAGAATTAAAGAGCTCAGAAATCGTCTGCTCTTTACATTGGCTATTCTTGCAATATTCCGTCTTGGATGCGTGCTGACAATTCCTGGAATCAATGCTGGAGTACTCGTAGAATACTTCAACAACCTTGCTAAGAGTGGCAACAACGCATTTGCAAGTTATATGGACTTTTTTGCCGGTGGCGCATTCTCTAATTTTTCTGTGTTCATGCTCGGTGTAATGCCGTACATTTCAACACAGATTATTTTGCAGCTGGCGCTGATCATTTTCCCGTCTCTTAAACGCATCGTTCAGGAAGACGGAGGTCAGCGCAAATTTGCAGCATGGACTAGAATCGGAACAGTTTTCGTTTGTCTGATTCAGTCTGCTGCTGTAACAGTTTATGCCAACAGCATTCCGGGAGCGATTGTTCTTGAAAGTTCTGTTGCATTCAGACTGCTTGCAATGCTCACTGTTACTACAGGAGCTATGATTACTGTCTGGCTTGGTGATCAGATTACTGCACACGGAATCGGCAACGGTATTTCAATCCTGATTTTTGCAGGTATTGTTGCCCGCCTTCCTCACGCTGTAATCGAACTTGTACAGAAAGTTCGCAGCAATGAAATCAACGCTGTAGCCGTAATCGTAGTAATTTTGATGTTCTTCGGAATCATCGCACTTGTAGTTTATGAACAGTCCGGCGAACGTAAAATCCCTGTACACTATGCTAAACGCGTAGTTGGACGGAAAATGTACGGTGGACAAAGTACTTATATTCCATTCAAAATCAATCCGTCGGGAGTTATTCCTGTAATCTTTGCATCTTCGTTCTTAACTTTCCCGTTACAGATTGTTTCAAGTATTGGTGCCAGCAAGGCATCTGCAAGCTGGGTTTCAAAACTTTCCTATATCTTGCAGCCGACTGGAATCACATATAACGTGTTATTAGTGCTTCTGATCATTTTCTTTGCATACTTCTACACACAGGTAACCCTGAACCCCACAGAAATCGCAAAGAATATCAGAGAAAACGGTGGTTCTATTCCAGGAATCCGCACTGATAAGACTGAAGAATACATGCAGAAGGTTTTAAACCGTCTCGTGTTGCCTGGTTCACTTTATCTTGCTGCTATCGCAGTATTGCCGACAATCATTCAGATTGCATTCAAGTTCCCGCAGTCAATTGCTATGTTGATGGGTGGTACTTCTCTGCTGATTCTGGTTGGAGTTGACCTTGATACGATGAGTCAGGTTGAAGCTCTCCTTAAAATGCACCATTCAGAAGGTCTTGTTAAGAAGGGTAAATTACGTTCAAGAAATCTGTAAAAATATAAAATTTTTAAGGATTTTCTATAGAACAACAATGGGATTTTGTGATACATTATCTAACCCGAATTGTAATTCATTGCGAATTGCCATGATTCGGGTTAATATCATGCTTTCCCTAGGGGGACTTTTATGAAAGTACGAACCAGCGTAAAGCCCATCTGTGATAAGTGTAAGGTTATTAAAAGAAACGGAATTGTCCGCATTATTTGTGTTAACCCGAAACATAAGCAGAGACAGGGTTAAGGAGTAACAGATGGCTCGAATTGCGGGAGTTGACCTCCCTAATAAACACGTCGTTGTTGCATTGACTTATATTTACGGTATCGGTCGTTCATCTGCAAAAGCGATTTGCGAAAAAACAAAGATTGATCCTACCAAGATGATGAATGATCTTGATCAGGATGAGCAGGCTAAACTTCGCACTGTAATCGATGAAGAATACAAGGTTGAAGGACATCTTCGCTCAGAAATTGGTCTTAACATTAAACGTCTTATGGACATCGGTTGCTATCGTGGCCTTCGTCATCGCAAAGGTTTGCCAGTTCGTGGTCAGCGCACACGCACTAATTCACGTACCCGCAAAGGTAAAAAGAAGACAGTCGCTAACAAGAAAAAGGCTGTCTGATAGGACGGAGGATTTAATTAATGGCTACCGTAAAGAAGCGAAAGGAAAAGAAGAGCGTATACGAAGGAAATGTTTATATCCAGGCTACGTTCAACAATACTATCGTAACAATTACAGATTTAAATGGAAACGCTCTTTCATGGGCATCTTCAGGTGGACTTGGCTTCCGTGGAGCAAAAAAATCTACTCCATTTGCCGCACAGACTGTTACAGAAACAGCCGTACAGAAGGCAGTAAGCTATGGTTTGCGTGAAGTTCACGTATTCGTAAAGGGACCGGGAATGGGACGCGAAAATGCAGTTCGTGCTCTCGGTGCTCTGGGACTCAAAGTAAAATCAATTTCTGATGTTACTCCAATTCCTCACAACGGATGCCGTCCACGCAAGACTCGCCGTATGTAATATAAATGATAAGAATGGATGTTCTGTGCAATATCCATTTTTGTCGTTTGTTTTAAGTCGGTAAAAGTTAGGTTTTGTCCGGAAAAAATCCGGAAAAAGTATAAAAGTGGCTTGTAGTATCTACTGCCATAAGATGTTGCTCTTCGTTGAGCTTAAAATAAAAAGGAGTTCAGATGGCACGTAAGAACCTCTTGAAAGGTTTCAAAAAACCAAAGGGTATTACATTTGAACATCTCGAAACAAATCCAAATTACGGAAAATTTACAGCATATCCGTTTGAACCAGGTTTTGGAACGACGATCGGAAACACTCTTCGTCGCGTACTTCTTTCTTCAATTCAGGGTTATGCGGTAACATCTGTACGGATTACTTCATTTGATGCTGAAGGTGTTCCGCGTGTTATTCAGAGCGAATTTGATACGATTGCAAACGTTTCTGAAGACACACTCGAAATTTTAAATAGCTTAAAAATGATTCGTTTTAAGCTTTTAAATGATGTTGAACAGGATACACTTCTCTTTGAATTTAAAGGCCCGGGAAAAGTTACAAGTAACGATTTTGAGAAAGAAGGTCAGCTTGAAGTTCTTTCAAAAGATGTTCCTGTGTTTACAATGATGGAAGGTGCAAACCTCAGCATTGAAATTCAGATTGACTTGGGAAGAGGTTACGTACCTGCCGAAGTTAACAGCAACTATGTAGAAGTAGTTGGTACTATTCCTATGGATGCTATTTTTTCTCCAGTCCGCAAGGTAAAGTATGCTATTGAGCCTTGTCGTGTTGGTGAAAGAAATGATTACGATAAGTTAATTCTTGAAATCTGGACAGATGGCACGATTGCTCCTGAAGATGCGCTTGCTGAAGCAGCGAAGATTGTAAAAGATCATTTTTCAATTTTCGTTAATTTCAACGACAGTGATGTTTCGGGTGCAGAAGATATGGATGAAGGTGATGAAAGAATCCGTTCATTGCTCAATACTCCTGTAGAAGAACTTGAACTTTCTGTTCGCTCTTCAAACTGTCTCAAAAACGCAAATATCCGTACAATCGGTGAATTGACAAAAAAGACAGAAGATGACATCGCCAAAACAAGAAACTTTGGTAAAAAATCGCTTACTGAAATTAAAGAAAAGCTCCAGGAATGGGGACTTACACTTGGAATGACAGATTACAGTCATCTTAAGAATGTAAATTTGGCAAATCCAAAGCAAAAGGAAGAATCCAATGAATCATAAGAATGGTTTTAATCCGCTTTCACGTACAACTGCACATCGCCGTGCAATGTCACGCAACATGGTAACTTCACTTTTCAGATTTGAACGCATTACGACGACCAGCGCAAAAGCAAAAGAAGTTCGTAAGGCTGCTGAAAAATTGATTACACGCAGTAAGGTTGACACAGTTCACAACCGTCGTATTGCTGCAAAGTTTATCCAGGACGAAAAAATCCTGAACAAACTTTTTACAGAACTCGGACCACGCATGAAGGATCGCAAGGGTGGTTACACTCGTATCCTTAAGATTGGTTTCCGTCAGGGTGACGCTGCTGACATGGTAATTCTCGAACTGGTAGACTACAAACTGCCAGCTGAAGAATCTAAAGAAAAACCTGCAAAAAAAGCAGCTGCTTCTGAAAAGCCTGCTAAAAAGCCAGCTGCAAAGAAAGCATCAGCTAAAGCTAAGACTGCAAAAGCAGCTCCTGCTGCTGAAGAAGCAAAATAAGGAGTAACTTATGTCTAAAGCACATCGCGGAACTGGTATCCGTAACGAAGTAAACCACGGTCGTGGCAAATGTGCACGCTGTGGCAAAGAAAATATCAAAGTCCTTTACGAAAAGGAAATTGATGGTGCAACTGTAAAGATTTGCAAATACTGCAATGCTGCACTCAAAAACATCGCAAGAGTAGAAGCAAGAAAAGCTAAACCAGCTGAAGAAACTCCTGCCGATGCAGAAGCACAGGCATAAAATAAATTGTCTGTATACGCCGTCCTTCGTTTTGCAAGGGCGGCTTTATTTTTTTTCAGGCGTGTTGTCTGTAAGTCTGATTATCACTCTTTGCCGTAGATTTTTTTTGACTTCTGCTGTGTATTTGGGAGTTGATTGAGGAGGATACGGCGG
>CAVJKK010000079.1:0-6522 GCA_963649855.1 Anaerovoracaceae bacterium | reverse complement strand
CACAGACGCGTCTTGAGCTTGCCTCAACCACGCGGCTCGTGGCAGGTTTTTGGCGAGAGGCTATTTGAAGTTACTTAAAAACTTGAAGTCCGGTCTGAAAATCAAAAGTGCGGGAGAAAATAAAAAAGCCGCCTCGGTAAAAACCGAAGCGGCTTCGTTGTCATTTCAAGTCAACTACAGAGAAGCGTGGCAAGTGCGGGCGATAACGTCGTCCTGCTGTTCCTTTGTAAGGTTGATGAAGCGTACTGCATAACCTGAAACGCGAACTGTGAAGTTAGCATATTCCGGTTTTTCAGGATGAGCCTGACAGTCCTTGAGTTTCTCAACGCCGAATACGTTTACGTTGAGGTGGTGTGAACCAGCGTGACCTGAGTCCGGACCGCAGTCAAAGTAACCGTCGAGAACGTTTACAAGGTTGTCAATTCTTTCTTCTTCGTTGTGTCCGAGTGCGCTCGGGTTGATTGTCTGAGTATTAGAAATACCGTCCAGAGCGTATTCATAAGGAAGTTTAGCAACAGAGTTCAAAGACTTTACGAGACCCTTTGTTTCTGCACCGTAGCTTGGGTTAGCTCCAGGAGAGAATGGTTCATGTGCCTTGCGTCCGTCTGGGAGGGCACCAGTTGCTTTTCCGTATACAACGTTAGAAGTGATTGTAAGGATTGAAGTAGTCGGTTCAGCATTGCGGTATGTAGGATGCTTTCTGATCATTGTCATAAAGTCTTTAAGGAGCTGAACTGCGATAGCGTCTGCTCTGTCATCATCCTGACCGTAGCGAGGGAAGTCTCCTTCAACGATGAAGTCTTTTGCAAGACCTTTTACAACTTCTTTTACTGCGCCTGTTTTCTTGTCTTTGATTTCAACATCGCCGCGTACAACCTTAACTTTTGCATATTTGATTGCAGAAAGGGAGTCTACAACGTGAGAGAAACCTGCGATACCAGTTGCGAATGTTCTCTTGAGGTTTGTGTCTTCGAGAGCAAGTTCTGCAGCTTCGTAGTAGTATTTGTCGTGCATGTAGTGGATTGCGTTCAATGAGTTTACATAGATTCCTGCAAGCCATTCGAGCATCTGCTTGTATTTAGCAACAACTTCCTTGTAGTTAGAAGCGTCGAGAACGTCAGCTGTGATTGGCTGGTATGAAGGTCCAACCTGTACGCCTGGTGTAAGTCCGTCCGGTTCATCGCGTCCGCCGTTGATAGCGTAGAGAAGTGCTTTAGCGAGGTTAGCGCGTGCGCCGAAGAACTGCATTTCCTTACCAGTCTGAGTTGCAGATACACAGCAGCAGATTGAGTAGTCATCACCCCAAACCGGGCGCATTACATCATCGTTTTCGTACTGAATTGAAGATGTGTCGATTGAAATCTTTGCAGCATAGCGGCGGAAGTTTTCTGGAAGTCTCTTAGAGTAGAGGACTGTCATGTTTGGTTCCGGAGCCGGTCCCATGTTTTCGAGAGTGTGGAGGAAGCGGAAGTCGTTCTTTGTTACCATAGAGCGTCCGTCCTGTCCGAGACCGCCTACTTCGAGTGTTGCCCAAACTGGGTCGCCAGAGAAGAGGTTGTTGTAAGATTCGATGCGGGCAAAGCGAACCATGCGAGCCTTCATTACGAAGTGGTCAACGAGTTCCTGAGCCTGAGCTTCTGTGATTTTTCCAGCCTTGAGATCGCGTTCGATGAAGATGTCGAGGAATGTAGAAACACGACCGATAGACATTGCAGCACCGTTCTGTGTCTTGATTGCACCGAGGTAACCGAAGTACAGCCACTGAACTGCTTCTTTAGCTGTTGTAGCCGGTTTAGAAATATCGTATCCGTAGATGGCAGCCATTTCTTTAAGACCTTTGAGAGCCTTGATCTGATCTGCAACTTCTTCCTTGAGGCGGATAACGTTTTCTGTCATTGTTCCGTCGCCGATGTTTGCCTTGTCAGCTTCCTTGCACTGAATGAGGTAGTCGATACCATAAAGTGCGATACGGCGGTAGTCACCAACGATACGGCCGCGTCCATATGTATCAGGCAGACCAGTCAGGATGTGTGAACGGCGTACACCGCGGATTTCCGGAGTGTAAACCTGGAATACAGCGTCTGAGTGTGTCTTGTGATATTCAGTAAAGATTTTGTGGAGTTCTGGGTTTGGAGTGTAGCCATACATTTCGCATGACTCTTCAGCCATTTTGATTCCACCGAAAGGCATGAATGCTCTTTTGAGAGGTTTGTCAGTCTGGAGACCAACTACCTGTTCAAGGTCTTTCAAGGCAGGGTCGATGTAACCAGCCTGATGAGCTGTAAGACCTGTTACGATGTCTGTATCCATGTCGAGGACACCAGTTCTTTCTTTTCCGTCGAGACCTACAGACTTTTTGTTGTGTTCAGCCTTCTGCAATTCCTGTAATTTTGCAAAAAGTTTGTTTGTTCCTTCAGTTGGACCTGCGAGGAATTTTTCATCGCCGTCGTAAGGTGTGTAGTTGTTCTGGATAAAGTCACGAACGTTAACTTCTTCTTTCCAGAGGCGTCCTTTGAAACCTTCCCAAGCTTCTGACATAAAAATCTCCTTTTGCCAGCATTTTGTGGATTGTGAGCTCTGGGAAAAAATAGACGCTTGAAGACACCGAAATTAACTTCAATATTTAATATGGAAGAATTCACGGCCAAGGCTGCGGTGACTGCAGAAGAATGGCTATAATTAGGAGTGTTTCCAAAACAGCAGTTATTACTCAGGCTCGTATTTATGCAAGCAAATTTGTATATAAACTATCCGGAAGATGCCGGATACTGTTTCAGTGGTTTTATATTACTGAAATGCACACCGAGTTTCAACTGAAAATAGCGTTATAGGTTCTAAAAAAAATAAAAAGCGGGCGTTGCGGGCGGCGTCTGAGCACGCAGAAGGGGTAGCGGAAAACACGCGCAGCGTGGTTGAAGCGAGGGGGAGACTTCCCCCTTTTTAAGACTTTTCGTTTACTTAAACATTGCTTCGATGGTTTGCTTTGGAACCAGTCCGACGGAGGTTTTTACGGGTTTGCCGTTTTCAAAAAGGATTACTGTCGGAATGCTTACGATTCCAAATTCCCTTGAAAGTTCGTCTTCGTTGTCTACGTTTACTTTGCCGACTTTTATTTTTCCTTTGTTTTCTTCTGCAATTTCTGCGAGCGTCGGAGCGAGCATTTTGCAGGGACCGCACCAGTCTGCCCAGAAATCAACAAGGACAGGTACGGCAGATTTTAAAACTTCTTCTTCAAAATTAGATTTTGTAACAGTAACTTCCATATATAACTCCAGAGTTTGATTTTCTTTAAAGGTAATAAAAAAGAAGTGAAAAGTGAAGTGTAAAGTGTTTAGAGTTTCCTTGTTGCCGGAGGTAAAAAGTACACGTTACTCTGTGCAACGTGCGTTGAGGACACAGGGTAACGTGTGAATGTGACACTGTGTCCTCAAGATGTGGCGGGGACTGTGTGTCCTTATGCGTAAATCGGGCGGACGCTGATTACGGCTTCGCAGTCTGACAGGAGTTTTAACGATGCGTCGTCTACTTTTCCGTCTACGTCAATGAGGGCGTAGGCTATGTCACCGCGGCTCTGGTCTACGATTCCTGCGATGTTGAGTTTTGCGTCTCCGAGGATTGTCGTAAATTTTGCAATCATTCCCGGTACGTTTTTGTGCGGAATGCAGAGACGTGTTCCGTTTGCCGGAATTGCGCTGTCGATTGCGGCGTGCGGGAAGTTTACTGAGTTTACGATTGCGCCTGTTTCAAGGAAGTCGCGGAGTTCTTTTACTGCCATTACTGCGCAGTTGTCTTCGGCTTCCGGGGTTGAAGCTCCGAGATGCGGCATGCAGATTACCTTGTCGTTGTTCATCAGGGCTTCGTCTGCAAAGTCCGTGATGTGGGCTGCAACTTTTCCTGCTTCGAGGGCGGCTAAGATATCTGCGTTGTTTACGAGTCCGCCGCGTGCGAGGTTGATGATTCTTACTCCGTCTTTCATCATTTTGATTGAAGAAGCGTTAATCATTCCTTTTGTTTCGTCTGTCTGCGGAACGTGAACCGTGATGTAATCTGCCTTCGTGTAGATTCCTTCGAGCGTTTCTGAGACCTTTACGTTGTGATCGAGTGAAAGGGCTGCCTTTACCGAAAGGAACGGGTCGTAGCCGATTACGTTCATGCCGAGCGCGATTGCCGTGTTTGCGACCTGTGCGCCGATTGCGCCGAGTCCGATGACGCCGAGCGTTTTTCCCTTGAGTTCAGGACCGACAAACTTTGATTTGCCTTTTTCTGCGAGGGCTGCGATTTCGTCTCCCTTGCCGGCAAGTTCCGTGTTGACCCATTTGTTTGCTGCAAGAACCGGGCGGCTTGAAAGAAGAAGCGCCAGGATGACGAGTTCTTTTACGGCGTTTGCATTTGCCCCCGGAGTGTTGAATACAACGACGCCTTTTTCAGCGAGTTCCTTGCACGGAATGTTGTTGGTTCCCGCTCCTGCGCGTGCAACTGCCTTCGTGTTTGAAGAAAGCGTCATTTCGTGCATGTCTGCAGAGCGCACAAGAATTGCGTCCGGATTGTTGAGTTCCGAAGCAACTTCATAGCTGTCGTGAGGCAGATTGTTGAGCCCGACAGCACTGATTTTATTTAAAGTCTGAATTTTGAACATTTTTGTTTCTCCTGTGATTTTGCGTTAGGGATAGTAGCGGCGCCGGAGGCGTTGGCACGTTAGTGCCAATGTAGCGCGAACTGCGCGGAACCGCGGATAGCCCGCCCCGTGCGAGTAGCGCACGGGGAACGCCCGTAAAATTTTATTTATTTTCCTCGGCGAATTTTTTCATAAACTCTACGAGGGCTTTTACGCCGTCCAAGGTCATTGCGTTGTAAATTGATGCGCGCATTCCGCCTACGAGACGGTGTCCTTTAAGGTTTACGAGGCCGGCTGCCTTTGCTTCCTTAACGAACTTGTCGTTGATTTCCTTTTCTTTGGCGAGGCTTGCTTCGTCCTGTGCGCCTGTTGAATATTTTGTAAGGAAAGGAACGTTCATAAGTGAGCGGCTGCCTTTTTCTGTGGTTGCATGGTAGAAATCTGAGCTGTCGAGGAAATTGTAGAGATATTCTGCCTTTTCCTTGTTGCGCTTCAACATTCCTTCTGCTCCGCCGTTCTTTTCAATCCAGTGAAGGACTTTTCCAAGTACGTAAATCGTATAGCAAGGCGGTGTGTTGTACATTGAATCGTTTTCTGCGTGTGTCTTGTAGGTGAGCATCGTCGGGGTGCCTGCAAGCGGGGTGTCTGTGATTAAATCTTCGCGGATGATTACGAGGGTAACGCCTGCCGGTGCAAGGTTTTTCTGAGCGCCTGCAAAGAGAAGTCCGAATTTTGAAACGTCGAGAGGTTCTGAGAGTACGCATGAAGAAATATCTGCAACGAGCGGAATGTTTCCTGTGTCAGGAATGTATTCGTAGTGCGTTCCCATAATTGTGTTGTTGAAGCAGATGTAAACGTAATCGTAGTCGCCTTCAACTTTTTCTACGCGCGGAATGTATGAATAGTTTTTGTCTTTTGATGAAGCTATGATTTGTGCGTCAACGCCGAGTTTTTTTGCTTCCGCACAGGCTTTTTTTGCCCACACGCCGGTTTCGATGTAAGCGGCTTTTTTGTGGTGAATGCCGAGGTTTTCAGCAACCATTGCAAACTGTGTAGAACCTCCGCCCTGAACGAAAAGAATTTTGTAGTTGTCTGGAACGTTCATCAGTTTGCGGACCATTGCTTCTGCGTCCTGGATAATCGGCTCGTAATCCTTTGAGCGGTGGCTCATTTCCATTACAGACTGACCGCTTCCGTTGTAATCAAGCATTTCTGCCGCACATTCTTTTAAAACTTCTTCCGGCAGGCATGAAGGACCTGCGCTAAAATTGTAAACTCGTGACATTTTTTCCTCACTTTCTGGCATTTTTTTTGCTCTGTGAAAAACTTCACAGAAATAACAAGGCAGAGTCTAAAACTTTTTGACACGGCATGCAAGAAAACAGGGGAATTTTGCCGCTTTTACTGTGAAATATTTCACAAAGAGAGAAGGGCTAAATCAGGTTTGCAAGGGACTTTTCCGGCGAGGCGTTTTCCAGTTTAAAACCTTCCGGGACTGTGAGCACGGCGTTTGTGTAGTTTACGATTCCTTTTATGCCGTATTTTACGAGACGGTCGGTCATGCGCTGTGCCATGCTGTCTTCTACCGAGAGTATGGCGAATTCAATCTGCTTCTGGCGGATGATTTTTTCAAGGTCTAGGGTTGCGTAGAGCGGGATTTTTGATTTTATGAGTTCTACACGGTTCTGGTTTGAGTCGAAGGCGGCGACAAGTTCAAATGCTCCGCTTGTAAAAACTGAATTTTCAAGGAATGCCTGCCCGAGCGTTCCAAGCCCTACGATGCAGCAGTTGCGTTTTTTTTCCGTAAAAAGTCCGAACGCGCTGTCGATTGCCGTTTTGAGCGTTTTGATTTCGTAGCCGTTGCTCCTGCCCGAATGAATCTCCAGAAGCGAGATGTCCCGCCGTAC
>CAVJKK010000078.1:0-6528 GCA_963649855.1 Anaerovoracaceae bacterium | reverse complement strand
TGCCTTGTTCTCCGCTGAAAACATCCGCCTGCATTGCAAGAATTCGCGGCATCTCCTTGCGAGTTGCTCGTCTGAAAATGTAGTTATCCAAAGTAATTACTCCTAACGATTTTATTGCAATCATAGCGAGGCACTGTCAAAAATTCTACTTAAAACGGGCAGCCCCCCCCTCCTCTCCCCTACCCCGTTTTTTCAAAATACGAAAAATGTTAGACTGTCCCCATGAAAACTAAATTTTGCAACGTTGATTTATCTTCTTTTGATGGGGACGGCAGGTCGCGGAAATGTCCTAAAAAGTCTGCCGTTGTTTTTTTTGCCGGACTGGGGGTGTTTCTGGCGGCGGTGGTTCTCGGCTTTTTTCTGTGGTCTTCTTCCTTTTTTAAGACACAGAATGTAAAACCGCTTTCTGACGAAAAACAGCTTGAATTGAATGCCCTTCTCGACAGGGATTTTCAGCTGAACCGCAGCGAATCTTTAAAACCGCTTCCCTACCCGATTGTGGCGGCTGAACTTGATGTGGCTTCGGGCGCGGCTATCCTTGTTGACGCGAGCAACGGTTGTGTTCTCTTTGAAAAAAATGCGGATCAGGTGATTCCGCCGGCTTCCATCACAAAACTTTTTGTAATGTACATCGTCTTTAAGGAAATTGAAGCGGGCAACCTTTCGCTTGACGACCTTGTTTCTCCGCCGGAAAACAGCTGGACGATCAACATGCCTTCTGATTCTAGCCTCATGTTTTTGGGGCAGGGGCAGATTGTTACGGTAAAGGAACTTTTGACGGGGCTTGCAGTCGCTTCCGGGAATGACGCTGCAATCGCTCTTGCCTGCAGGATTTCGGGAAATACGAAAGATTTTATTGCACGCATGAACTACGAAGCACAGGCTCTGGGGCTGACTCACACACACTTTGAAGAACCAAGCGGCTATTCAGAAAAAAACGTAACCACCGCCCGCGAACTTGCTGAGTTCTGCCGTATCTACATCAACCGCTATCCGCAGAGTCTCGAAGACTACCACAGTCAGACGGAAATCCGCTATCCTCTTGAAAAAAACCTTCCGTCATGGCAGAAGGCAAAAGGCGACTCCCTTGCAGTTTACCAGCGCAACACAAATCCGCTTCTAGGGCATCTTGAAGGCTGCGACGGACTTAAAACCGGCTTCATCTACGAAAGCGGCTACAACCTTGCACTCACGGCAACGAGAAACGGCGTAAGATTTCTGTCCGTAACGATGAAAGGACCGGGCACGGGCTCAAAACAGGGCAACTACTACCGCGTACACGACGGAACAAACATGATGGAATGGGCTTTTTCTTCCTTTGCAGACTACAGACCGTGGCAGAACGCAGCACAGTCCTACACAATCGCAACCCCCGGCGCAAAGGAAAAGTTCGTAAACTTAGTTCCCGCATGGATAAACACAATCACAGTGCCGCACATCAGCGCACCGACCGCACTCGAAGACGCACAGAACGTTACCGCCGAAGTCCAGATTCCAAAATGCATTTACGGCGGCACACAGGCAGGAAAAACCTACGGGCAGATTCAATACAAACTCGGCGAAACAGTTTTGGAAACAGTGCCGTTAGTCGCAGACCGCACAGCAGCAAAAGCGGGAGCCTGGGGCTTGTTCTGGGGAAAACTCGCAGAACTGAGACTGAGATAAAAAAAAAGCCCCGCAAGGCGCGGAGCTTAAAGCAGTTTTAGTTTTTTCTATTCTGCTGCGGCAGGTTCATATGCGATGCTCATTACGTCAGCATTTCCCGTGGTTGCATCTGAACCGCGGAAGTAACCGATGTAAACCTCTCCAGCTGCTACTGCTGCCGAAACAGTCTGATTGCTGTAGTTAGCCGTTTTCTGCTCGCTAGAAAGAGCATTGTATGTTGCGTAAGTTGTGTCGTAAGTTTTTGAGCTTACGACTGTATTGTTCTGAAATACTGCAAAAGTTGTGTCTGCAGCACCAGTTTTAGTATCTGAAGTTGCTGCAGTAATTTTATACGTAACTGTTACAGTGCCTGCTGCAGGAGCAGTAATTTTAATGCCGTTGTAAGTAGTATCCAGCGCCGTTGCAGAAGTCATGTTGCTGTTTCCGATGTTAAGTGCAGTTGTTTTTGAATCTGTAAAACGTGCTGAAACTTTCTTAGTGTTATTTACAATAACAGTTGCATCAGCAACGGACCAGCCGGCTCCGTTTACTGCAATATACGGCTGAGTTTCAGAACCAAGCTCTGCTAAAACAGTTGTACCATCTGATTTTTGTGTAAGCGAATTAGCAGGGAAGTCACTGAATGCAAGTCCGACAAAATTATAAGTCTTGCTGGTTGCAGTTGTTGTTGTGCTTGAGTCTCCACCTGTTGAAGAAGAACCGCTGTCGTCACCAGTTGTTGATGATTCTGTTCCTGTTCCGCTGCTTGGTTCGTTGTTGTCGTCGTCACCGCTGGAACAAGCGATGAAGTTTGTCATTGCGAGCAGTGCTGCAAGGACTGTTGCTGTTTTAAACATTTTTTTCATGAATATCCTCCGGATAATGTTTTGTTCTACAATAATAATGTAGTTTCATCACAAAATGGGGGGGGTATTTGTATTTTACCGACTTTTTGTAACAAATTAGATGTCGAGTTTTTGAATCTGATAACCTACAGTTCCTTAAAAGTCACAATCTGGCAGCCCTGCGTTAAAAGTTCCCTTACAAGGATGTCGAACTTTTCGTAGAGGTAGTCGCTGCGGCTTCCTGTTGCTATGCCCGTGCTGACCGGAATTACCGAGCCGTCTGCTACGTTCTGCAGATAGAATGTTACGAGTTCCGCGGCTGAAAGATAGCCCGGTTTTCCGCGCGCTGCCTGTTCGAGCGTTATCGTATCAAGGTAGAATCTTCCGGCTTCCACGTAGCGGTATCCGCATTTTTCCCCGGATTTTTTTATTTCCGGCGTTGCTTTGTAAAATGGTGCGTGCCACAGAAGGCTCAACTCGCTGCCCGTCGTCTTGAAAAACTCATCTTCGTTGCGGGCAAGTCCCCTTCTTATGAATTCTTCGTCTGCAATAAAGCCTTTTGAAGTCAAATCCAGCGGAGTAAAAAACATTGAACCACATTCATAGCCGCTTTTTACAATCAGCTGAGTTTCTTTCGGATAACGGCGGATGAATTCTCCGTTTACAAAGAATGTTGCGGGAATCCTGTATTTTTTCAAAACATAGAGTATCTGGCTCAAACCTTTTGCGTCGTCTGCTGCGTCGATTGCAAGAAGGACTTTTTTCGGTGCAGCGCATTTTTGTGACGTCTGAGGAAAATACGGTCTTGTGACGGCTTTGCCCGAAAGCGTGCGCACGTAGAGGGCATTCGTAAAATTGAGGTTCTCTGCCGTTCCCATGAACACGCGGAATTTTCCGTTCTGAAGTCTGTCTGTTTTCTGTTCCGCCTGTGAATATTCACTTTTGTAAAGGCTTCGAGTCCAGCCGCCTGAATATCCGTCATATTCGTAGAAAATGCCTTTTTTTTCGGGATCTTCGCACAAAACCGCCGTGTCTGACTGCCAGAAAACGTTGCTTCCCGCCGACAAAAAGAGTGTTTTCGTCCTTTCTGCCGGAGTCGGCGCGTTCTGAACATTCTGCGTATTGCTGACAATCTTCCATCGCTTTACGGTTGAATTTCCGCCGGCGTAGAGCGTTTCGCTGTCTGCCCACACGAACGATACGATTTTTTCACCTTCGAGGCGGTCGATTTCCCGCCACGGATTTACGTCGTAAACGCACAGGGCTTCTGAGTTTGCAAAGCAAATTCTTTTTGAATCCGGGGAAAGCTGAGGTTCGAGCGTTGTCTGAACTTCGCCCAGTAATTTTATTCCGTCTGAAACCGAGTAAAACGCTGATTTTTCATTTTTGCCGTCGTAGTCAAGCATTTTTACCCACAGGAGACAGCGCGTCTGTGAAGTCCAGAAAGTCTTTACGCTTACGACAGTTCCGGCAGACGGCGTGAGTGTCTTTGAGATTACCGGCGCAACGTGTTCAAAGCCTGAATCGCTGAGCTTAAAAACGTTTACGATTTTGTCAGACTGAATCAGGACGAGCTGGTTTGCGCCTGCATTTGCGGTAAAACTGTCGTGTTTTTCGTCAAAAACCGAAGAAAGTCTTCCACACACGATTCCAGGTTCAATCACCGAAGAATAAAGTCCGCGAGTGTAGAGCTCGCCTGCGTTTACACGGTAGATGAGGTCGCGGTCAATATAGACAATCGTCTTTGAGTTTGCCCAGCAGACATTTGAAATGCTTCCATGTCCGATTTTTCTGAAATCTTCCGAAAGCTGAACTTTCTGGAACAACGCCTTTGGTTCGCAGAAATAAACCGTTCCGTCTTTTTCGTACAGAAGGCTTGAACTGTCAGGGCTCCACTGCACCGGCACTTTTTCGCTGTCAAATGAGGCTTGTGAGTTAAGGACTGTTTCCTGCATTGTCGAAGCGTTTTTTAAAACCAGTTCACCTGCTGCAAAATTATTCTTTTTGATGTAGCACAGCCACTTTCCGTCCGGGCTTACGCTCTGAGGAATCTGCAGTTCTCCGGTAACGGGGATTTCTTCTTTTTTTGAAATCCATGAAAGGTTTGAATCTGCGACTGACCAGCGCGCCGTTCCCCAGCTGTTGCGGATTTGAAGGACTGCACCCTTTGAAAGCATTTCCATTTTTTCAGGATAGCAGGTTAAGATTTTCGTTGATGAAAAATCTTTTGCATCTCCAAGGAACACAGTTGAATAAGCGGGACTTCCGCTCACGTTTCTTTTTACGGAAAAGAGGATTTTGTCCTGAGGATTGAGTTCAGCCTTTTCAAATTGAATTTCAGCAGAAACACAAAAAGCGACTGTAAAAAAAACAATCGCCTTAAAGAGTTTTAATTTTGTTTTCACCTCGCCATCTCCGCGCTCAGCACAAGAATTGAAAGATCCTGTTCCAGTGCATCAAGTTCCTGTTCAAGCCTTTCAATCTGCCTGGCTCTGCCTTCCGCCTGTTTCTGTTCCAGATTTCTGAAGACAGCTTCCAGAGCATCTTTCCTGTCGTGCATTTTTTCCTGACCGCACCACGGACAGTATAAATATTCATTGTCGATTGTCCTGCCGCAGCCGCCACATACACAAACTTTTGTCATTTTATGTTGTCTCCTGATTTCTTCTATTGTACTTTTGCCTACCGCTTGAACAGCGTGAGCGGGTCTACAAGTTTTCCGTTTTTGTAAACCGTAAAATGCAGGTGAGGTCCGGTGGAATAACCCGTTGAACCGACCAGCCCGATTTTTGTTGTCTGTCCTACGCTCTGCCCCGAACGGCACAGAATCTTTGACATATGCCCGTAAAGCGTCTGATAACCGTTTCCATGGTTTATGATAACGTAATTTCCAAAAATATTGCTCCAGCCCACATAAACGACTTTTCCGCTCATCGCCGCATTTATCGCCGTTCCCGTAGGACACGCCATGTCAATTCCGGTGTGGCTTGAAGGCACGCCAGTAAAAGGATCTGCCCGGCGTCCGAAATAGCTTGAAAGTCTGTAACTTGCGGCAATCGGAGAAACAAAAAGTTCACCCATCGCCTTTTTTAATGCAGAAGAATCCATTCTTGCACCCGGAATGAAAAGTTCTCTTCCGGCGGCAAGAACTTCGTTTGTAAGGTCGTTTGCGTCAAGAAGTTCTTCCACGCTCACGCGGTATTTTACTGAAAGCGAATTCAAAGAATCGCCTTTTGCAACTATGTGAACGATTCCGTCCTGATTCGGCACGCGGATTTTCTGTCCTGCCATGAGAGCACGCACGTTGTCAATCTTGTTTACGGAAATGAGGGTTGAAATATTTGTAAGCCCGAATTTTAAGGCGATTGAACTGATTGTGTCTCCGCTCTTCACTTTGTAAGTCTGAAAACTGACTGACTTTGCAATTCCTACGGAAGAAGCCGTCAGTGGTGTTCCGTCGTCAGAAAGTACGTTACCGTTTTCGTCAAACTGAAAATCCGTCGTTTCCATCGCAAATCTTGCCATTGCGCTGTTCAGATTTTCGATTTCTGTTTCAAAATCTTCTGCCATTTTTACAGGTCCGGTAAAAGACATAAAATGATTGAAAACTTTTACGGAAAATAACGGCACACAGACGAGCACCGCCAGTGCAAGACAAATCTTCTTGAGGCGTGCAGGGCGCAAAAGGGAATAGACATTCAGTTTTGGAACGTTCAGCCGTTTTTGAGACAGAATTTCAGAAAAACGCGGTGATTTTTCCCGGTAATTAAGCAAAAGACTTTCCGGTCTGAAACTGCGTTTTTTTGTTCCGCCGACATAACTTATAATCTGCATACGTCTATTATCGGAATTAAAAATAATGTATATTAGCGTAAACTTATCATGGAAGAACCAAAGTTAAATTCTACGAATAAATCTATAATTTTCATCACTTGCTGCGGGCTTCTTGCGGGGCTTTTCTTAAAGCTTTTCGTGCTTGACGTACTGCACGTCAGCGGACGGTCGATGGAAAATACCATTCATGACGGTTCTACGCTTA
>CAVJKK010000077.1:0-6542 GCA_963649855.1 Anaerovoracaceae bacterium | reverse complement strand
GTGTTACCCTGAGCGCAGAAAAAGATGAAAGCGTTGAAGCTATAAAATCCGGGACTGTCATGTTCAGCGGAAGTTACCGCGGATTCGGGAACGTTGTCTTCATCCAGAGCAAGACCGGTCACATTTACGCGTACACCGGGCTTGGAAAAGTCCTCGTAAGCAAGGGTGAATACATCGATTTTAAAACCCAGATTGGAACAGCAGGAATTGACAGCTACACGTCAAAAAGTCAGATCAGCCTGATGGTTTTTCAGAACGGTCTTCCTATTGATCCTGCAAAAGCTCCGCGCGGTTAAAGTTCTTCTATTGCGTCGTCTTCTTCAGCGTTGCTGGACGTTGCGTCCACGGAAACAAAGCGTACTTCTGCGCCGTCGGTTATTTTTTCGCGGATGATTGCCTTTACGTTTTTGCATGCCAGAGTTGTAATCCGCATTTCCTGCCCGAACCGGTTTCTGTAAGTTGAATCCGTCTGTGCAATATCGTCTGTCTTAAGGTAGATGTGCAGTTCTCCCTTTAAATATTCAATCATGTCTGAGAAAGCTATGCGGCGGTTGAATGCCATGTCCCGCTGAATAAAGTCGATTACTTCAAAACTGTTCAGTTCTGATTTCAGTTTGGTTTCCATTTTTGCTCCGTTTATAAAAGTGCTGCTTTTGCAAGATTTTCTGCTGTTCGTGACCTTCGCTTTTTCTTTTCGTCCGGCATCTTTACGAGAATCTTAAAAAGTTTAGCGCAGGTTTTTGCGTCGTCAAAGGCGCGGTGTGCGTGACCCGTGTCGATTTTGAACTGTTCTGCAAGAAATGTCTGTTTCCACGATTCGTTGTCCGGAAGAACGAGCCGGCTTAAGCGCAGAGTGTCGATTGCTTCGTTTGAAAGCGGAAAAAGCTCCAGCCGTTCTGATTCTGCATTGATGAAACGGAGGTCAAACTGCGCGTTGTGGGCAATTAAAACCGTTTCTTTACAGAAATCCCTGAATTCCGGAATGACTTTTGCAGCCGGCGGGGCTGACTCGAGCATCTTTTCGTTTATGCCGGTAAGATTTTTTATGAAAGGATCCAGAGGTTCACTTAAGTTTATGAGGGACGAGAATGTGTCAATTATTTTATCTTTCGTGAACTTTACTGCACCGATTTCTATCACATTCGACGTAAGAGGATTCTGCCCGGAAGTTTCTGTGTCAAAAGCACAGAAAACCGAGCCTTCCTCAAAAAGCGAGAGCATTTTCTTATGTGAAGCAATCAAGTGCAGGTTCTGTGTGCTATGCATTCGCGAGAATTTTTCTGATTTCGCTGGAAATTGAATCGCAGCTTTCTGCTGACTCTTTCTTTGCTGCTTCAAGCGTTGATGCAACAGCCGTGCGCGCGTTTATATAGAACTTGATTTTCGGTTCTGTTCCTGACGGGCGGGCAGAAACGATTGTTCCGCCTTCGAGTACAAACTGAAGTACGTTTGACTTCGGAAGGTCGATTTTTGTTTTTGCGCCCGGATTTTCGGGATTGTAAGAAACGCTTTCCTGAATGTCGCGGATTTCAAGAACTTTCTTTCCGCCGAGAGACTTTAAGCCTTCCCTGCGGAGTTTTGTCATGATTCCTGCCATGATTTCTTTTCCGGCAGAACCCGGGAAATTCTGGGAAATTGCACGGTCTTCAAAGAAACCGAATTCTTTCCACAGGTCGTCGAGGTGTTCAAGAATTGACTTGCCCTTAGAAGCCCAGTACAAAGTCATTTCTGCGCACATTGCAGCGGCTGAAACACCGTCCTTGTCCATGACTTCCTTTTCAACCTTGTAGCCGTAAGATTCTTCAAGTCCGAATACGTAATTTTCGCTTCCGTCTTTTTCAAAATCATCTTCAACTGCGGCAATCCACTTGAAGCCTGTCAGACATTCGTGCATTTTTACGCCGTATTTCTTGCAGATGTAGTCGCAGAATGGGGAAGTTACGATTGACCGGATTGCTGCCGGGCTTGAAGGCATTTTTCCGAGCTCTTTGCGGGAAAGAAGGACATATTCGCACAGAAGAGCGCCCATCTGGTTGCCGGTTACGAGAACGAATTTTCCGTCTTTGCCCGGGAATGCAGTTCCGAAGCGGTCAGCGTCAGGGTCTGTTGCCATTACGCAGTCTGCCTTTTCCTTTTCACCGAGTTCAACTGCAAGTTTTAATGCCGGTGCTTCTTCCGGGTTTGGTTTTTCAACTGTAGGGAATGCGCCGTCAGGCTCTCTCTGCTGTGGAACCGTGATTACTTTTAGTCCGAGGTCGCCGAGAACTTTTTCAACGTGCATTGCGCCTGTTCCGTGGAGCGGCGTGTAAACGATTTTTACGGTTGAAGCCTTTTCTTTTATCAGTTCCGGGCGGAAAAGCTGAGCCTTGCACATTGCCCAGAATTTTTCGTCGATTTCTCTGTCGATTAAAACGAGTTTTCCCGACTTGATTGCGTCTTCTCTGGAAATTGACTTCACTTCCTTTACGGCATTTACTTCCTTAATGATTCCTTCGTCGTGAGGCTCAATTACCTGAGCTCCGTTATCCCAGTAAGCCTTGTAGCCGTTATACTGCGGAGGATTGTGGGAAGCGGTTACTACAACGCCGGTCTGAGCGCCAAGTTCGCGGATTGCAAAAGAAAGCTCCGGGGTAGGGCGGAGACCTGTAAAAAGATAAGCCTTGATTCCGTTTGCCGCAAGGATGAGAGCTGTTGCTTCGGCAAAAACGTCTGAGTTTTTGCGGCTGTCGTATGCGACTACTGCGCTGAGCGTGCCTGCTTTTGCTTTTTCCGGGAAAGTTTTTAGAACGTAGTTTGCAAGTCCCTGAGTTGCAAGGTTGATTTCGAGCGTGTTCATGCGGTTTGTGCCGCCGCCCATAATTCCGCGAAGTCCTCCCGTGCCGAACTCAAGCGTCTGGTAGAAGCGGTCCTCGAGTTCTTTCATATCTTCTTTTTTTACTAATTCTTCAACTTCCTTACGGAATCTTTCGTCTTTTTCTTCGGCAATGTACTTCTTTGCACGTTCAAGAATTTCTGATTTTTCCATTTTCATTTCCTCCATAATTTCGATGGCTTTGCGTGAACTTAAAGTTCATCAGCCCTTAAAATCATTTTTGTTTCCCATTCAAGAAGTTTGCGTTCTTCTTTAGGTTTGTTTCCCTTTATATCGCACATTACGCGGAAAACCGGTTCCGTGCCGCTGCCACGCATCCAGATAAAACCGAGCGGATTTTTTGATTCATTGTAGAAGAGAATCTTCAGTCCGCCTTTACCGCTTGTCGAATAGTCGGTGATGTCTTTTTCCTCTGTTATGCCGTTTGTGCGGATTGCGCTGTAGCTTGCAAAGCCGAAAATATTTTTTAATTCGTCTTTGTGAGCCTTCCACTGCGATTCAAAAATCTTCTGAAATTTTGCCTTTAAGGCGCCGTGGTCTGCCGTTTTGATTTTTAATACTGCGCGTTCTTCGCTTACGCCGGTCGTCGTGTAGACCGGGAGCGTGTTTATTACGTCGCGGAGTGTGAATACCGGTTTGAACTTGTCCATCTGTCCGCTTGCTTCGCACCACAGGTGGAAAAGACCTTTGTGTTCAACTCCGTTTATTTCTTCATCCTTGAGGACTAAAAGTTTTATGAGCGCAAATATGGTACAGAGCGGGTCGCGCACTGCCGACGGATGGGTGATGTTTCCGCCGTTTGAGCCTTCACCTAAGATGCGTACCGTCCAGCCCTCTTCGCGCTTTTTGCGGGCAAGATTTACGACGTTTGCTTCACCGACTTCCGCTCTGAAAACCTGCGCACCGAAAGCGTGTGCAATTTCTTCAATCCGCATTGAGGTAGGACCGTTTACTGCAACTCCATATTTTGAAGCGCCCGAAGAATGAAGAAGTTTTTCTGCCTTGCGGGCAAGCCCGCATCCCTGCGTAAACTGTTCCTGATAAACGGAATATGCAAGTTCCGAAAGAACCGAAAGTGCAAATCCTTCCTGTGCCTTTAAGATTTTTGCTTTTTTTTCAGTTTCGTCCCAGTAGACGATGTTTCCCCGGTCGCCGTCGCAGTCCGGCATGTAGCCTAAAATGCAGTTTTTGTCGCCGGAAGCCTGTCTTTTTTCCATTTCGCTTGCACACCAGATAAGATTTTCCGGTTCAGGAATGATTGTGTGGGCAATCTGTCCGGGCGCATTGTATATGCACCTTAAGCTGATGCCACATTCGTTTAAGAAACTTGAATCAATCGACATCGTTCTTGCTGAACCGTTCATGTCGGCAACTACCGTAATCGGATTTTTCATCAGGCACTGGCGGATTTTTGCAAAGACTGCATTCTGCCGAGCGAGATTTTTGTCGCCTGAAATTACTTCCTTTGCAAAGTTTCTGTATGTGTTTGCCGCTTCGTGTTTTGTTGCGATGGATTCGGCAAAAACCCAGTCAAGGTCTACTTCCGAGCAGCTTTCTGTAAGTTTTTTTGCATATTCTGCCGCGTTTTCCATTGCGCATTTTTTTTCAAATTCTGCAACGAGTTTTGTATTTTCTGAATTTGGAAGGACTCCACCGTCATTAAGTCCGAATTTGATTCCATTGTAGCCGACCGGATTGTGGCTTGCCGAAATGTAGATGAAAGCGTCGGCGGTGTGTGCGTAAACCATTATTTCCGGGGATGCGATGATTCCCGTGTAGGATACGACGATTTTTTTTGCGATGAAGACGCGAAGCATCGTGTCTACGATTGCAGGACCCGTAGGGCGCGTGTCCATTCCGAGTACGATTAAAGGTGAACTTTTCTTTGCGAGCATGTAATCTGCAAACGTTTCTGCCGCGAGGGCTGCAATTACATGATTTTCTTCGCCGATTTCTCCGTTTGTATCTTCAGCATCTCCCGAACTGGCAAAGATTTTGCGCCAGCCGGAAGCAGATGTAATCATATTGTGTTTCATAACCGTCAGATATTTTATCACTTAAAAAGACTATCCGCAATAAAACTGAAAAATCACAGTGCCTCGACCGCATAGGTGAGCGACTTTTCCTTGCCAAGAATGTCGGTGACCGTAACCGTGATTCTTGTGTGTCCTTTTGGAATGGAAACTTCGCCCGCAAGCTGTTTTTTAGAATCGGGGTAAAGGGCAGTGAGCGGATATTTTATCCTGCCGTTCGTGCAGATTTTTCCGTTCTGACTGGTCAGCGTGTCGTAGGTGACTGAATCTGCAAGCACGCCGTTTACAAAGACTGAAGTTTTGTAAGGCATCGCACGCTGCTGGCAGTCCCTGTAGATTTTGTATGTTCCTGCCGGCAGTTTTTTCGTCGTGGAAAAATCAAATGCCTTTCCCTTTTTGTTCACTGCCGTAAGGTTTGTGATTGAAAGTTCAAGTTCATTGCCGAATCTTGGCATTAAAACGCGCGGGTTTATCAGGGTTTTTGCCTTGAGGTCTGCAACCTGAAATTCAAGGAGTGCATTTCCTTCCTGCCAGCCTGAGCTTCCGCAGGTGCCGAGCGGAGTTCCCTGTTCTACGTTTGTGAGTGTTGCACGCTGTTCCTGTTCGTCTGCGTTCAGGTTTGCGTAAACCGTGACTAAACTGTCCTTGTGGGCAACGATTACGGCGTTTCCGAGCGTACTTTCAAAGAGCGGGGATTCGTCGTGTTCACTGATTACTGCCGTTACGACGCCTTCGTCTGCTGCCTTTATCTGATCGCTTCCGCTGAAAACAAGGGAAGGGCTTATCACTCCGCCACGCAGATGTGCAAAGTATGTAAAAAACGTATCCGACTCGATTTCTTCCTGCGGCCAGTCAAATGCCGGGAGAGAAAAAAGTGCCGCTGCAAAAATAAAAACTGAAAATCCCGGAAACAATATTTTTTTTAGCATGAAAAGCCCCTCTTTATTTTATCTGTAAGTGACGTCGATTCTTGAAATTGAACTGTCGCGTCCCGTAAAAAGTGAATTTCCCTTTACCGTGATGAAAGCGTTCTGTGCCGTAAAACTGAAACTGTCTGAGCAGATGTTGAAATTCTGTAAGATTGAAACGTGATATTTCCGCAGCCCGGAATCAAGATTTTCCGAACTTAAGACAAAAATCGTACTGTCCGTTTCTGATTCGCAGATTGAAAGAATCTTTCCGGGAATCTTTATGTGCTTTGCCGTAAGTTTTCTGCAGTCTGCAACCCCGAGACAGTTTTTGTGTGCAAAATAAACGTGGCTTGAATCCCTTGAAAACTTTACAAGGCACTGTTCGGTCGTCTGTGCTTCAAGGTATTCGTGGTATGTGATTTTCGTGTGTCCGCTTTCTTTTTCTGCAAGGATGAAGCGCTGGCTGTTCAGTCCGCTGATGCTGGCTGTCATCTTCGCGTCGTCAGAAACTGCAAGTCCGAGAATGACCGGATATTCACTTCCGCCCGGAAAAAAGTTCTGCTGTACCGTTCCTTCGCCGTCAAAAACAAGAATCGAACCGTCTGCATAACCCGCAGCAATTCCCTGTGCGCTGGAATCGAATGCCGTGAGCGGAACATAATTTTCATAAGTCCATTTGATTTTTGAATCTTCTGAAAGACAGGCAAAACTGTTTCCGCCGGGAAG
>CAVJKK010000076.1:0-6550 GCA_963649855.1 Anaerovoracaceae bacterium | reverse complement strand
AAGCCACGTTGACTGGGACATGGCAGCTGCTGAAAAAGACGGATATGCGCACTTCATGCTCAAGGAAATCCACGAACAGCCGAAAGCTTTTACGGATACCCTGCGCCCGCGCCTCGTAATGGAAGAAAAAACTCCTGTAGACATCAATTTTGAAGAACTTGATTTTGATGATTCATGGAAAAACGCTGGAAGAATCGTAATCACGGCGTGCGGAACAGCCTCTTACGCCGGAATGGTCGGACGCTACGCCTTTGAAAAATTTGCAAGAATCCCGGTTGTAGTTGATGCAGCCTCAGAGTTCAGATACAGAAATCCAATCCTCAGGAAAGATGACATTTTTATCGTAATCAGCCAGTCGGGAGAAACCGCCGACACTCTCGAAGCCCTGCGCATCGCTAAAAAAGCCGGAGCAAAGGTGATTGCAATTACGAACAGCGTTGGTTCAAGCGTAAGCCGCGAAGCAGACTGCGTAATCTACACATGGGCGGGTCCTGAGATTGCGGTTGCTTCTACGAAGGCGTACACGACGCAGCTGATGTGCCTCTATCTTCTTGCCCTGAAACTTGCGGACATCCGCGGAACAATAAAAAAAGAAAAATATCTGAGCCTCTTAAAGGAAATTGAAAAGATTCCTTCAAAGGCGCAGAAACTGATTGAAAAGGAAAGCGAGATTCAGAAGATTGCTTCCCTGCAGTTCAACAAGACAAAGATTTTTTACATCGGAAGACTTTTTGACAGCGCGTCAGCGATGGAATGTGCGTTAAAGCTCAAGGAAGTAAGCTACATGCACAGCGAATCATTTGCAGCCGGAGAATTAAAGCATGGTCCGATTGCGCTTGTTGACAGTTCAACGCTCGTTGTAGCCCTCGCGACAGAACCGGCACTTTACGAAAAAATTGCTTCAAACATTGAAGAAGTACAGGCACGCGGAGCGGCAACGATGGTGATTACGCAGGACAGCGGAAACGCATTTAAAGAGTGTGCGGACGCCGTGATAAAACTCCCGGAAACCGAAAGCGACTTTGAATCAATGCTTTCAGTAATTCCGGCGCAGCTTTTTGCCTATTACTGCGCAATCTTAAAAGGCTTAGACCCCGACAAACCAAGGAATTTGGCGAAGAGCGTAACGGTGGAATAACGACCAAAAATGACATTCTGTCATTTTTGGTTAAATGTCGAGTTTTCCTGAAATAGATACAAAATAGCCGTAGCCGAGGTTCTGACACAAACGCATCTTGAGCTTGTCTCAATCATGCGGCTTGTGGCAGGTTCTCGGTGAGAGGCTATTTGTGCTTTTGCTTATTCAAACTCGAATTTAACTCTGTAAATTAGAAAGGAATGAAATAGATGCGTATTCTATGTTTAGGCGACAGCATCATGCAGTACAACGACTGGACTTCTTACCCGCAGACCGGCTGGGTTCAGCTTCTTGACAGATTTTTTAACCGCAGCGTGCAGATTTTGAATTTTGCGCGGAACGGACGCAGTTCAAAGAGTTTTATTGCAGAAGGCAGGTTTGAAAAAGTCCTTGCAGAAGCAAAGCCCGGCGACTTTGCCCTGATTCAGTTTGCCCACAATGACGAAAAAGAAAATGACCCTTCACGCTACACTTCCCCGGACGAAGACGGCGAGTTCAGAAAGAACCTTGTCTTTATGACGCAGAAACTTGCAGAAAAAGGCGTAAAGACGGTTCTACTGACGCCGGTTGTGCGCCGCAAGTTTAAAGAAAACGGAAAAATAAAAAACAGCCACGGAGAATATCCAGCAGCAATAAAAGCCTGCGCCCAAAAGCTTAACGTGCCGTGCATAGATTTAACAGAACTGACCGCCTCATATTTTGAAAAGCAGGGAAAAGACGGCAGCCGCAGATTCTACATGAACTTTGACGGCGGACAGTACGAAAACTTTGCAGCCTGCAAAAGCGACGACAGCCATCTGCGCCCCGACGGAGCATATGCGGTGTGCCGCCTTTTTGTAACCGCTCTCTTAAAGATAAAAGCCGACTGGAAAGACTACGCCCCGCTGGCAGAAAGCGTCTGCACAAAAGGCATCTACGACGACCAGGAAATCGACGACGAAAAATTATTCTGGTAGTTAAAAAAAATAAAAATCTCTATCATGATTTGAGAGAGCTGTTGTAATATTGTATATGTAGCAGATGGAGGTTTTTATGAATATCTGGAAAGAATACGAAAAGCGTCATTCGCTTTTTGCCCCGAACACATGGAGAGAAGCCTTTGCAGAGTTTCACGCAATGAGATTTTGACCATTGACCATAGCCGCTGGAAATATAATTTTGTGTAAGCAGAATGTCTGATATTTTTTTCCTTTTGTAATCGTTGTCTTTTGTTTTATATCTTTTGTGAAAAGGAATTGATTCAGCTTCAAAAAAAATGCAAGAAAAACTTTGATTGACCGGTTTCGGCGTTTTTTGTTATAATAGCCGGCGTATCAGGTCATAAGCCTCTGCAACCAGGGCCATTAGCTAAGCTGGTTGTAGCGCCGGCCTTATAAGCCGGGTCTTTACCGCAGTTCAAGTCTGCGATGGCCCAGAATTGCCCGACATGTCGGGCAATTTTTATTTTAAATTAAAGCGTTAGGGATGCTCGCGAGCAAGCACGCTGAGAGTTTGCTGTTGCAAACTCTTTATTCTACTGTGTGCTTTAGCGCACTCCCTAACGCTGTCGCGTTAGGGATAGGAAGGGCGCCGGAGGCGTTGGCACTTTGTGCCAATGGAGCGGTAGCGGAACCCTGGATAGTCCGACCCGTTGCGCGCAGCGCAATGGGGAACGCCCGAAAATAAAAAACTATTTTTCTGAGGATTTTTTATGAAAAGTTCGAGAATCGTTCTCTGTGCATGTTTTTTTTGTTTTGTCTGTTCCATATTGCCTGCTCAACCGGCTGTTTCTGACTTAACGCTGAACTCTTCTGAAATTACTTTTGACGCTTCCCGCCTTGCGGAGGACTCTCCCTTCTGGGGCGGCTGGTCCGGCGACTGGAATGAACGCAAGCATCCTTTTGTGGCTTTGAGCGGCGCGCTCGGTTTTAACGTTTTTCTTGCTACCTGGAACCGCGTGATGATTGGTTCTGCGTGGGCTAAAACCGGCTGGGATGAATGGAATCACTTCTGGGAACGCGAAATGGCGTGGGACCGCGACTGGTACTGGACTAACTTCTTCCTGCATCCGTATCAGGGGGCGCAGTATTACATGGCTTCGCGCGGTGCGAACATGAATCAGCTTGAATCTTTTGCAATTACTTTGCTTGGCTCTTACACGTGGGAATATCTTTGCGAAACCAATGCGCCTTCCAAAAACGACATGGTTTTTACGAGTGTGGGTTCGTTTGCCGTGGGGGAAATGTTCTTCCGTCTGAGTGAAGAGGCGGATGAAATCAGCAGGCTTTTGAGTTTTGCGGTCAATCCTCAGCGGGCGTGGACTGAATATTTGTGGCGGATTAAGCCGAAAAGTCACACCGGGAACATTCATTCGCTTTCGCTCGGGTTTGACGTGGGCAACGTGAATGCCGGCGTTCATCTGAATGGCTGGGACAAGGCGGATTATCCTGCGCACGAGATGTTCCCCGTTTTTGGAATGGTTGAGTTCAACGTTGAATACAACGACCCTTACAGACTTGATTCCAACAGACCGTACGATCAGTTTACGCTTTCCGTACAGGGCGGTGTGGGCAAAGGTTCGGGGGAAAAAGGTTTCTGTGCCTATGAAGATGTGGATGAAAAACTTTTTTATGAAATCCGCATTCTGTCGGAAGGCATGCTCTTTGGTCGTGAACTCAAGCTTGCCGAAAAAACTGACACTTCTTTAGGGGCGGTAATGATTTATGATTTTGACTGGCATTCGTTCTACATGCTTTCTTCCCTTGCGCCGGGCTTTGCGTTTAAGCAGCGGTTCAACAATGAAAATTCGTCGGTTGAATATCAGACGATGGCTGGCGTGGTGATGCTCGGTAATACTGAGTTCTACGTTGCGCACCGTGAACTTCTTGCTGAGCCGGCGGGCGTTTTCTGCTGTTATAATCACACGATGGGCGCTGAAACTGTGCTGAAGTTCAAGTACAAGACTGAAAATGGTTTTGCAGTGGGAGCGGATTTCCGCGGTTATGCGATGTATGATTTTGAAAATCAGCGTCAGGATTTCTGCAGCACGGGCTGGGAATACATCGGGCTTTTGAGTGCGGGCGTTGAAGTGCCTGTTTCTAAAAAAGTGCGTGTCGGCGTTAAAGACGAACTATTTGGAAAAATAACGCAATATGATGATGATGATACAAGTGATTTGCGTTATATTGTAAATACAGCAAAGGTTTTTGCAAAACTTCAGCTGAAATAGCGCGTGCATGCGTTTGTGCTGAAGATTTGCGTTTTTTGGGAATTAAAAAATGAAATTTATCAGCACAAGAAATTCAGACAACATTGTCGATTTTGAAAAAGCGGTTTTAGACTGCATTCCTTCCGACGGCGGACTTTACGTTCCGCAGATTGAAGCAGATTTACGGCGCTGGATTTTGTATTCAGACTCGGACACTTCTTTTGCAAATATGGCAGGAACCTTGACTTCTGCCTGCATCAACGATGAATTTTCTCCGATTATCTGCGAAACAATCGCTTCTAAAGCCTTTCCCTTTAATCCTGAAGTCAGAAAAATTGACGAACGGCTTTATTCCCTCAGACTTTACAACACTCCGACCGGCAGCCACAAAGATTTTGGAATTTCGTTCCTTGTAAACTGCATTGAAACCATTCATGCGCTGAAGGGCGGTTTTTCTACTTTCCTTGATGCCACAATCGGCGAACTTGGTGCGAGTCTTGCTCAGGTTCTGCGCGGAAAAAAATACGTCAAGGCGGTTTTAATTTATCCGAAAGGAAAGCTGCGCGGACTTGAAGAAAGCGATTATGTCTGGAACGGCGGCAACATTCTTCCGATTGAAGTTGACGGCACGGAAGCGGACTGCCACAGAATCGTGCGCGAAATCTTTGATGACCGCGAGCTCATTGAAAAATATCACCTGACGGTAGCAAATACTGCGAACATCGGGCGCCTGATGCCGCAGCTGTTTTTCTACCCGTTCGCCTTCAGCCGCTTAAAAAAAGAAGTTTATTCTGACATCTACTACGCGATGCCGTGCGGAAACTACAGCAATCTCGTTGCCGGGCTTTACAGCTGGAAACTGAGTCTGCCCGTAAACGGCTTTATCTGTCCTTCGACCACGAGCCTCGGGCTTGACCCGATGGGATTCTGCACTGTGCCGGACGACATTGTTCCTTTTGAACAGCGTGCCAAGGCTGACCCTGCAAGTCCTTCCAACCTTGAACGCCTTGAAGACATTTTCAGCCGCAACAGCCTGATGCTAAAGAATTTTGTCTATCCTTCGGATGTAAGCGATTATGAAGCGGACGAAGCCTGCCGCGAACTTTTCATGAAATATCAGATTTTTGCAGATAAAAATACTTCAAGTGCGTATGCTGCAATCAAAAAACGCAGGGAATTCTTAGATGAAGATGAATCAACGGTTGTTCTGATTGAACGCGACGATCCTGCCCTGAGCAGCGAATACGTGCGCCACACGACCGGCGAACTCCCGGAAATGAACGCAAACGTTCAGAAGTCGCTCTGTGCCGTAAGCCTGAAAAAACCGCTCGTAAAGACTGCTTCTGAAGTTGAAAAACTGATGGCAGAAAACGGCTTGCAGCGGGTGTAAAAGTAATCTGCCACCGCAACCGGAAAATGTTTGTGCACTTGCCAAAAAAAACGTGATTCTGTAATATAATTCACATAACGACAAAGAGGTCGTAGATATTCTTCTGTTTTTCGGAAGACTGTCTACGGCCTTTTTTTATTTTAAATCTGATGTTGTCCGCAGGGCTTGAAAAGAGGTGCATATGTGTGGATTTGTTGGTGCTTTTGACTTAAACGCTGGTTCTCAGCCGATTGATGAAGGACTGAGGGAACAGTTAAGAAAACAGGTTCTTGATATGTCAAGGACGATTCGCCACAGAGGTCCGGACTGGACCGGAGTTTACACAGGCAATAATGCAATCTTAAGCCATGAACGCCTTGCCATTGTTGACCCGTTTTCCGGCAAACAGCCTCTTGTAAGTGATGACGGAAAAATCATCCTTGCGGTAAACGGTGAAATCTACAATCACAAGTCGATCCGCGAAGAATTCAAGGGTAAATACAATTTTAAAAGTCAGTCTGACTGCGAAGTCATCATTCCGCTGTACAAAACTTACGGTGTTAATTTCCTTGAAAAACTTTCGGGCATCTTTGCTTTTGCGCTCTATGATTCAGAAAAAGACGTCTACCTTGTTTCCCGCGACGAAATCGGCGTAATTCCGCTGTATCAGGGCTGGGACAAACAGGGACGCTACTACGTTGCAAGCGAACTGAAAGCCCTCGAAGGTCACTGCCAGACAATCGAAGAATTCCCGAACGGCTGCTATTTCTATTCAAAGGACAAGACTGTAACTCGCTGGTACAAACGCAGCTGGGAATCTTACGACAACGTAAAGGACAACCCGAAGGCAACAAAC
>CAVJKK010000075.1:2553-6563 GCA_963649855.1 Anaerovoracaceae bacterium | reverse complement strand
GATGAACGAAAAACAAAAACTGCTTGTCCTTGCCCGGAATTTAAACGAGCGCGCAAACTGTGCCGACGCACCCGTAAAATCCTAATCTTTTAGAAACTGGCGGTAGACCTGCGAAATGATTTTTATTCCCTCGTCTACTTCATCTTCAGGACCTGCGTAGTTAATCCGGAGGCATTTGCTGTAATGCGGATGCTCACAGAGCGGTTTCAAGCCGTTTTCCGTATCGTCGCCAAAGAAAAAATATTCGCCTGGAACCGTGATTACGCCTTTTTTCTTTAATTCCGAGTAAAACTGCATGGTCGGAATCGAAAGGTCTTTCATCAAAAGCCACTGAAAAATCGAGCCTTCGCTTTTATGAACTGCATAATCTGTTCCCGCAAAATATCTGTGGAAGGCTGCCACCGCTTTCTGTGCTTTCTTTTCGTAGTAAGGGCGGACAAAGTTTTTTGCCTTTTCTACCAGCACGCCGGTTTTGATTAATTTTTCTGCAAGTGCCTGTCCGAATGAACCGGAAGCCAGCGCTGCGATTGCGTTTAAGTTTCCGATGGCTGTGATTATTTTTTCAGGTCCGATGATGATTCCCGTGCGGACTGAAGGAAGACCGATTTTGCTCAGGCTCATGCTTAAAATTACATTTTCGTCGTAGTACGGGCTTGCGTCATCCGTAAAGATGATGTTTGGCCACGGCAAGCCGTATGCGTTGTCGATTATGAGCGGCACAGAATGTTGTCTTGCAATATCCGAAAGTTTTTTGATTTCCGAATCCGTGAGGACGTTGCCCGTCGGGTTTGTCGGGCGCGTAACGCAGATTGCACCGATTTCGCTGTTTTTTCTGAGGTATTCTTCCAGAAGTTCAAAATTTACGTGATATTTGAACGTATTGTCGCTGTATTCTTCCCAGGTTGAAGGAATTGAAACGAACATGTCTTCTTCAATTCCTTGATCCGCATAACCGATGTACTCCGGAGCAAGCGGAAATAGAATCTTTTTCTTTTTTGTCTTGCCGTTATCCGTGAACGTTCCCGACAGAAGGTTGAAAAGATAGAAACACGCGCTCTGGCTTCCGTTTGAAACTGCAACGTTTTCAGGACCGATTTTCCAGCCGTAAGTCTTTGAAAGATATTCTGCTACGACTTCAATAAAAGACATTCTGCCCTGAGGACTGTCGTAAAGACCGATCAGTTTTTCAAAACTGTCGCCGTCTGCCATGATTTTTTCCATTTCGGCTCTGTACATTGCTGAAATTTCGGGAATCATTGCCGGATTTCCGCCTCCGAGCCGGTATGGTTTTACTCCTTTCGGCAGAGGACGTCCGATATCATCCATAAGCTGCAAAATGCCTGAGTGGCTGCAAAGTTTGTTTCCAAAATCGCTGAATGTCATTTTTAGTTTTCCTCAAAGTGCTGAACTGTTTCACCTGCGTTTGTGACGTGCAGTTCAACTGATTTTTTTTCCTGTAATTTTACGGTGATTTTTCCGCGCACAAAATTAACTGACACTTTTTCTGCGTCTGCTGATTTTCCTGCAAGAATCTCGATTGCAAGCGGTTCTTCAATTTCATTCTGAATGAGCCGGCGCATTGGTCTTGCGCCTAAGTTTGCATTGTAGCCGTTTTGAATGAAATATTCACGCGCCTTAGGTTTTATGGAAAGGACAAGATTTTTTTCTGCAAGACGCATTTCAAGATTTTTTATCTGGATGTCAAAAATCTGAGAAATCTGAGTGCGGTTAAGCGCATTGAAGACTACGATGTCGTCAACGCGGTTTAAAAGTTCCGGCCGCATGATTTTCTTCAGTTCTTCAAGTGCGTTTGTTTTTATCTGTTCATAAGGGAGGATTCCATCTTCTGAAGAACTGAAACCAAGCCTGTGTTCGCTTGAAATCTCCCTAGCACCGGCATTGCTCGTCATTATGATGACCGTATTCCTGAAATTTACCGTGTGTCCGAGACTGTCGTTCAATTCTCCTTCTTCGAGAATCTGAAGCAGAAGGTTGAACACGTCTGGATGCGCTTTTTCAATTTCATCGAGAAGAATTACGCTGTAAGGATTCTGCCGCACTTTTTCCGTCAGAAATCCGCCGTCCTCAAAACCGACGTATCCCGGCGGTGCGCCGATCAGACGGGTTGCGTTATGTTTTTCCATGTAGTCGGACATGTCGATTCTGATGAGGGAATCTTTTTTGCCGAATAGAAAGTCAGCGAGAGTTTTTGCAAGCTGCGTTTTTCCTACGCCGGTTGGTCCTAAGAAAATGAAGGAGCCGAGAGGTCTGTCTGGAGAACTTACCCCGGCGCGGCTTCGCCTGATTGCAGAACTCAGGACTTTGATTGCGTCGTCCTGTCCAATTACGCTTTCGTGGAGAATTTTTTCCATCTGCAGAAGTCTTGAAGTTTCGTTTTCGTCCAGCTGTTCAAGAGGAATTCCCGTCATTTCCGCAATGATTTTGCAGACGTCCTGAACTGTAACCCTCTTTCTTGTTCCCCCGGCAGAGCTCTGCCAGTATTCACCGAAATTCTCGAGGCGGATTTTTAAGTCGCGCACTTTATCACGCACTTCTGCGGCTTTTTCGTAATTCTGATTTGCAACGAGTTCTTTTTTTTCGTTCGTTAAATCTGCAATCGCTTTTTCCATTTCCGCAAATTCAACCGGACGGCTTTCTTCGCTGATTTTTTTTGCACTTCCCGCTTCGTCAAGGATGTCGATTGCCTTGTCCGGCAGAAATCTTTCCGGAAGATAGCGTTCGGCAAATTTTACGATTGCTGGAATTACGTCATCTTCGTAGATTACGCCATGGAATTCTTCAAATTTTGCCTTCAGTCCGTTGAGGATTTTTATTGAATCCGCCTGCGACGGCTCTTCTACTTTTACAGTCTGAAAACGGCGTTCAAGTGCAGAATCCTTTGAAAAATATTTTCTGTATTCTTTCGTTGTGGTTGCACCGAGAATCTGGATTTCACCACGGCTTAAGGCAGGCTTTAAAATATTTGAAGCGTCCATTGAACCTTCAGGTCCGCCCGCACCGACGATTCTGTGAAGTTCGTCAATAAAAAGAATTACGCTGTCGTTTTCCTTGAGCTCCCGCATGAGCCTTTTCATTCGTTCTTCAAAGTCACCGCGGAATTTTGTTCCTGCAATAAGGGACGTTAAATCAAGGGAAAGAACGCGTTTTTTTATGAGGTTGAACGGAACTTCCCCGTTTGCAATTTTCTGTGCCAGACCTTCGGCAATCGCAGTCTTTCCGACCCCGGGCTCTCCCACAAGAACCGGATTGTTTTTTGTACGGCGGCTTAAAATCTGAATTACGCGGTCAATTTCTTTTGTGCGGCCTGTAACCGGATCAAGTTTTTTTTCACGGGCGAGCGCCGTCAAGTCTGTGGAAACATGCTCTAAAAACGTAAGTCCACGGTTCGTTTTTTTTGTCCTTTCGTCCTGAGAAAAAGAAGAAGTCTGTCCGCTGCCAGCTTCCTGCACGATTTTCTGCAGAGAACTTCCCCGGAAAAAAGAATCCAGACGTGCACTTGAACTGAAATGCATCTGCGCTGTCTTTGCAGCATCCCGCAGGGCATCAACCGTTAAATCCGCGCGTAAAAAGAATCTGTTTGTTGCACTGTTTTCTTCGCGCGCGGCTGCAATCAGAAGGTGTTCCGTTCCGATGTATTCGTTTCTGAGGGTGCTCGATTCAATTGCAGCAATGTCAAACACGGTGCGGAGCCTTCTTGATATCGGAAGTTCTGAAATTTCCGGACGCGGACTTCCCGGCGCAAGCGACTGTTCGAGCAGAAGCTGAAAAGTCAGTACGTTGATTCTCAAATCCTGAAGAAGAATGTAGCCCAGCCCGTCAGCATATTTTAAAAGCGCAAGGATGAGGTGTTCCGGTAAAAGTTCCGTTGAACCGCATTTTCTTCCCTCTTCCTGTGCAAGAATCATCGTTTTTTGTACTCTTGGGGATATTTTTTTCATGCTCATTTTTTATAAACCTTTTTTTCAATATTTTACAGAGGCTGAAAATCA
>CAVJKK010000075.1:0-2543 GCA_963649855.1 Anaerovoracaceae bacterium | reverse complement strand
CCGGTTATTTTAAAATCTGAAGATTTTCAAATGCATCCTGAACTACAAGGGCTCTAAGACGCGCCGTCTGTTTTTCAGGCGACCGGGAAATGTCAAACGCAAACTCGTATTCTGCCGATTTCAGAGCCGTCTTTAGATGCGCTTCCTGAACTCTGTAAACAAGAGCCGTAAGTGTGCTTTCATCAATTCCCTTAAGAAGCCCCAGATACTTTCCGAGTTTTATGTCCGAAATTATAAAGAGCGCCTCACGCAAATCAAGCATTAAACAGTATTTTGCAACTGAATAGCTTTTTAAAACCCTGTCCGTAATTTCCGTCGTATATTTCTGAAGGAGAAGATCCCTGCCTTTCCGCTCATTGTCGACAGCCTGCCTTAAAACAGCCGTAAAATTTGCGGTCTGTTCCAGTTCGCTTCCGTTTCCGGCGGTCATCGTGCTCAGCTGATAAAAACTTCCAGTTCCTGGTTCTACAGACAGTGCAAAAGCAGGTTCTGCCACAATTCCTTTCTGAACTGCGGATTCAAAAAAAGATGAAGCCTGCCTTAAAAATGTGAGCGCGGGCAGATGAACCCGGGCTGAAAGTTTCATTCCGCTGCCACAGTCTTTTACGTTTGCCGTCAGGTAGCCGAAATCATAACTTGCCGCAAACTGAAGGTTTTTCTGCAATATTTCGTCGACGTCCCGGCAGTTTTCGTAAGGTTCTTCGCAGTCAAGACCGGGGGCAAAACAGCTGATTCTTACGTGGTCGGTATCGTTGATTGAACACACAAGCCCTGAATTCGCCTTTTTTCCGTTTATGCGCATTACAAGCCCTGCTCCCGGAGAAGAAAGAGTTGATTTTTTCATCAGTCCGCGTTCAATTAAAACTCTGGCACTTAGAGGATCAATTCCCGCAACTGCAACCGTCTGATAGGAATCTGCCTTTTCGGTCTTCAAAAAAGAATCAAAAACAAGGGTCTGAACACGCACAGCATCGTCCGCGCGGAATTTCTGAGGAAAAGGGAAATCTGCAAGATTACGGGCAAGGCGCACTCTCGTTGAAAGAACGACATCATTTTCCGGACCTGAATGACTGTACCATTCGCCGGAAAACTCATTTTTCTGCTGAATATCCGGCTTTTCACTCATCGTCTGCTCCAGACACCGGAGTTTTTTCAAGCGCACGAAGATAATCCCTGTAAACAGCCGCTTTTTCGTAGTCTTCACGCTTTAAGGATTCTTCAAGTTTTAACTGAAGGGCGATTCTGTCGGTCAGAACGGAATGAAAGGCAGCAAGACGCTGTGGCATTGAGCCTGTGTAGCGGGAAGTTACTCCGCGCTTTTTAAGATTGTCTGAAATTTCCTGCTTAAATATTGAATAGCACTCGGGACAGCCGGTCTGCCAGCGGAGTTTTATGGCAGAAAATCTCGTCCCGCAGACAGGGCAGGATTTTTTATCTGAGTCAGAAAGCCCCCTGCCAGAATCCAGAGTTTCCCGGAAAATTGAACCGGCAGGCTTTACGCCGAGTTTTAAGGCACAGTCCGGGCAGAGATTCAGCTTTTTAAAGAGAGAATTTCCCTTTAATTCAATAAAAACGGAAGCCTCGCCCTGATTACATAAGTCACAAATCATAATCAACAGAGAACATTATATCGCAAAAACAAACAAAAATATATGCAGTGCCGTGCAAACAATCATAAAAAGAATCCTCGCCTCTGGTGTGGCTTTCCCCCTCTCTTACAGTTTCCGCATGGTTTCAACAGGTTTTTCCCTGCCTGCCTTTATTGCCGGAATTGCACTCACTAAAAGCGAAAGTGCAAGCGTTCCCGTTCCGATTATAACCAGCTGAGCGAGCGGAATTGAAAGAGGAATGTTCTGAAGATAAAATGCCGGGTCTAAAATGTGCATCTGCGCAACCGATTCGGGATTTGCACCACAGAGAACTTTTCCAAAGCGGAGGACAAAAGTTATCGCGTTTTCAATCCATTTTAAAATCACTTCAAAATTGACTGCACAGAAAAGTCCTGCCGGAATTCCTGCAAACACGCCGAGCGCGCCGGTCACCATTCCCGTTATCAAAAAGGAAAAGGTGATTCCCTGCGGTGTTGCCCCGAGACTTTTCAAAATTGCAATTTCCTTGCGGCGCTCCATCACAAGCATTACGAGCGCACTTGAAATATTCACCGAAGCGACGAGAACAATCAGAAGCATTATGAAAAGAAGCATTATCTGCGTTGAAGAAAAATTTTCGTACTGGGAAGCATTCATTTCATTCCATTTGTAAATCCGCGTAAAAGACGGGGAAATATTTTCAATTTTCGCCTGAATTTTTCCAAGTTCAAAAGAAAAAGGATCTGAAGTCTGAATCCCGATGAGCGTCTGACTTGCCCTCAGCGGAAGGATTGAAAATCCCGTTTCAAGGGGAATGAAAAACCACAGCGCGTCGAGTTCCTGATAACCGCTTGAAACAATCGCCGAAATACGGAAACGAGTCGCCTTAGGAATGATTTTATTTGACGGCAGAATCCGCGTCGTAATGAGATTTACGCTGTCGCCAGCATGAAC
>CAVJKK010000074.1:635-6595 GCA_963649855.1 Anaerovoracaceae bacterium | reverse complement strand
GACCTTCCCTTCAAAAAGAACATCAGAATCTTAAATACGAACATCCCGGTTTTTCTTGAAAAAGACATCGAATATTGCGGTCAGGCAGTCGGAATCATCACGGGACCGGACAGAAAAACGGTACGCCAGCTGAGCAAAAATATTCAGATAAACGTGGACGAACATTTCATCTACGACGAAAAAGAGGAAGAATCAAACCTGCTTGCACGGCGGGAAGTTCAGAACGGAGAGGACTACACCCCCGCGGATGACGATTTAGAAATTGAAGAAGAGTGGGAATCTGACATCAACGTTCAGAATTACACGGAAACAAACGGCGCGCTGTGTTACATAAAAGGTCAGAAACTCTATGTTTTTGCGCCGAACATGTGGATAAGCAGTTTAAGAAAAGCGCTTTCGGACGTTACGGGTTTTGACGAAGAAAACATCATCATCACGCGGACAAAACTTCTTTCAAAAAATACGAACGTTTTGTGGCTCAACAGTTTAATCTGCTGCCAGTGCGCCGCCGCCTGCTTAAAATTAAAGCATCCGGTCAAACTTGAATTTACGAGGACAGAACAGCAGGTCTATGCAGAAAATACGTCTTCCGTAAAAATCCGGCACAGAACAACAGTTGCAAAAGACGGAAAAATAAAGGCGATGGATATTCTGATTCACGTAAACTCAGGCGCGTACAATCCTTTTGCCCAGGAAATTGCCGACAGGCTTGCCATTGCCAGCACCGGCGTTTACGGCTGCCCGAACATAAAGATTTCTGCAAACATTTACAAAAGCCATTCGATTCCTTCGTCAATTGATTTTTCAATCATTTCTTCAAAGGCGTTTTATGCAGTTGAAAATCAGATGAACGAAATTTCAAGAAAAACGGGCATCGACCCGCTGGAACTCCGTCTCTTAAACTTAAAAACCGAAAACCGGCGCGAAAATTCACAGTTCATTCTGGAAATAAAAAACGCCCGGGCAACGCTCGAAGCCGTATGCAAAAAAAGCACTTTCTTACGCAAAAATGCTGCCTACAAAATGGAAGACGATTACCGTTTTGCGCAGGACAACGCTTCACCGTACGCGCCTCCAATCCGCGGAATCGCCCTTGCATGCGCTTACGAAGGTACGGGCTACTTAGGCTCAAATTTCATCAGAAAAAATCTGAACATTGAACTTACGCTCACTCAGGACAAAAAAATCTACATAAAAAGCATTCCGACTTCAAATGAAGTGTGGGGAATCTGGCAGAAACTCACGGCTTCGATCGTAAAAATACCGGAAACTGACATTTTCCTGGACTCAAACTACGACATAGAAACAGAGCCGGAAAATCCGCTTACGACGGGAGCGTCAATTTCAATCAGCACGATGCTCATAAAAAAAGCGTGCGAAGCCTTGAACCGCAAACTTCAGGGAGAACATACATTTCCACTGACCATCAGAAAATCTTTCTCCGTAAATCCGAAAAAAAACTGGAATCTTGAAACCTTCAGCGGCTATCCTTTCGTAAGCACGAGTTTTGCCGCGATGATTGTTGAACTTGAGCTCGACATGGCATCTTACACACCGCAGCTGCGCGGAATCTGGTTTATCGTTGACGCGGGAAAAATCTTAAACCCGCACGCTGCCGAAACAGCTTTGAGGAATTCGATTCAGGAAGGCTTGAAGGAACTGATTGAAGATGACGAAATCGACTCGCCTTACATTTCAATTCAGTTCATTCAGTCTGAAGAAGAAGCAAAACAGCTCGGCGACATTACGACTTCACTTCTGCCGGCGGCATGGGCTTCCGCACTTTCGCAGGCAACCGGAAAAGTCATTACAAACATGCCGGTACAGACGGACACGGTTTACAATTTTACAAAAGACCTGAAGGAATCCAGTAAAAAGGAGAAGACGGAAGAATGAAAATCCCTGTAATAATCAACGGTGAAAAAACTATTCTGGACGAATCTCCGGACGAAAAACTTCTCTACGTTTTAAGAAAACATCGCTTCATTTCTGCAAAACGCGGCTGTGAAGAGGGAAAATGCGGATTCTGCACGGTTTTACTTGACGACAGACCCGTTTCAAGCTGCCTTATCCCGGTAGGAATCGTAAAAGACTGCACGATAGAAACACTCGAACATTTTTCAGGCACAAAAGAATACAAAAACATTGAAGAAGGCTTTAAGCGCGCCGGGGTTTCACTCTGCGGATACTGCAATTCCTTCAAATACTTCGGGGTTTACCGCCTCTTAAAAGACAACTACCGCCCTACAAAAGAGCAGATTTATTCTTTTACGGCGGAAGACAAATGCCAGTGCACGGAACAGGGCGCATTCATAAATGCAATTCTCTACGCAACCGCAATTTACCACGAAAGCGAAGGAAGAAAAAAGAATGTCAAACTCTAAGCAGCTTTACTACGCAAAAACCCTGAACGAGATTTTCTATCAGAAAAAGTCCGTAAAAAACATTCAGCCCGTCGGCGGATGTACACAGTCGGCAAGCCTCCCGGACATTTCTCTTTGCGTGCGCAATGTAAAGGAACTCAACTATTCACAGAAGCACGAACGCTACTTTGATTTCGGGCCGGAAATTACGCTTTCGTCAATCCTTGAAATTGACCCCGCAAAACTTCCTTCCGTTTTTTATGAAGCCGTAAAATCCGTTGCAAATTCAAACATAAGGAACATTGCAACGCTGGCGGGGAACATCTGCGCAAAAGATTACAGATACACGCTTTTTGCCCCTCTCGTTGCCCTTGATGCAAAACTCGAATTGAAAAGCGAATTTGAAACTCGGTGGCTGCCGCTTTCAAAGCTGACGGAAATCCCGGAAAACTTTGTGCTCACAAAAATCATGGTTCCGACGGAAGACTGGGAAGTTGCCGTTTTTAAGAGGCTCGGTCCTTCACACTTAATCACGCAGAATTCTGCTTCGTTCGTTTTCCTTGCAAACACGGTAAAAGGACAGCTTTCAGACCTGAAAATCGCATTTGCAGGTCCTTTCTGCATCCGCAGTCTTGAACTTGAAAACAAACTTCTTGGCGCGTCCCTTCCCTTAACCTCCACCGGAATAAACGAGTTTATGGCAGAGGCAGAAAAACTCTACGATGAAACCTGCGTTTCTTCAAAAAAACAGGACATTCCACCGATTTTAAAATCGCAGTTTTTAAATCTTTTAAAGTATTCGCTTGAACAGCTCACCTGATTTTTTTTATTTGATGAGCATGCAGTCGCCGTAAGAAAAAAAGTGATATTTTTCTTCGACAGCCTTTTTATATGCGTTCAGAATGTGTTCTCTGCCGGCAAACGCACTTACAAGCATGATGAGCGTACTTTCCGGCGTGTGAAAATTCGTAAACATCTGATTCACGCACTTAAACTTATAGCCCGGGTACATAAAAATACTCGTTGCGCTCGAACCGCCTTTTACAAAACCGTTTTCATCGCTCGCAGATTCAAGAGTGCGCACTGAAGTCGTTCCAACCGCAAGAATCGGACGCCCTTCGCGCTTCGCCCTGTTGATTTTTTCAGCCACATCAAAAGGAATCGTATAGATTTCTTCGTGCATCTTGTGATCTTCAATGTTTTCCGCACGAACCGGCAGAAAAGTTCCAAGCCCTACATGAAGAGTTACGAAACACCTCTCGATTTTTTTTGCATCAAGGCGCGCAAACATTTCTTCCGTAAAGTGCAGTCCCGCAGTCGGACACGCAGAACTTCCCGTTTCACGCGCATAAATCGTCTGGTAGCGCTCTGAGTCCGTGTCATCATCTTCGCGGCGGATGTACGGAGGAAGCGGAATGTGGCCGTTTGCTTCAAACCACTTGTCATCAAGGGGGATTTCAAATTTTACAGTGCGGAATTCACTGCCTTCGTCTCCTTCATTTTCAATGACAGTTCCAGTTGTTCCGTCCTTAAAAGTGAACCTGTTTCCAGCCTTTACCTTTTTTGCCCCCTTTACCATCGTGTGCCACGTTTTCAGGTCTGGCGTCATCTGATTCAAAAACATGAATTCCTGTTCGCGACCGCCCTGCCCGTCTTTTTCACTCATCTTTATGCCGTAACAGCGGCTTCTGCGAACCTTTGAGTTATTGAAAACCATAAGGGTATCGCTGGAAATCAAATCCGGCAGATCGTCCATTTTTAAATGCGTCACTTCACCGCTTTCGCGCCCGAGCAGCATGAGGCGGTCCTGTCCGCGTATTCCAGCCGGTTTCTGTGCGATGAGTTCCGGCGGAAGTTCAAAATCAAAATCAGAAAGTTTCATATATTTTGTTGTCCTTTTTTCAGTTTTTTTGTATGCCATGCGTTTTTCAGGCATTTTCTAAAACAGCGTTCCCTGCCCGCTTGAATTGTCCTTGAACTCAAGTCCGAGATGTTCGTAGGCTTTTGCCGTTACGATTCTTCCCCGCGGAGTTCTCTGGATAAGCCCGCACTGAATCAGATACGGCTCGTAATAATCTTCAAGAGTGTCCTGTGCTTCCCCGATGCTTATTGCAAGGGTTTCCGCACCGACAGGTCCGCCGCCAAAGTTTTTTATAATGGAAAGCAGGATTTCACGGTCATATTTTTCAAGCCCCATGTTATCAATTTCAAGGCGCTCAAGTCCGTCCTGCACGATTTTTTCAGTGATTGTATTTTTCCCTTCAACCTGCGCAAAATCCCGCATCCGCCGTAAAACACGGTTTGCAACGCGCGGAGTTCCACGGCAGCATTTTGCAAGAAGAAGCGCCGCATCCCGTTCAATCTTAACTTCAAGGATTCCCGCACTTCTGTTGATAATCGAAGCAAGTTCATTCTGAGTATAAAACTCAAAGCGGGGAATAAAACCAAAACGGCTTCTTAACGGGCTGGAAACAGAACCTGCCTTTGTGGTTGCCCCCACGAGCGTAAACGGAGGAATCGGAATGCGCACAGTTCTCGCTGCCGCGCCCTGTCCGATAATCCAGTCAAGTTCATAGTCTTCCATCGCAATATAAAGCATTTCTTCAATTGCAGGTTTTAGACGGTGGATTTCGTCAATAAAAAAAACCGTTCTCGGCGTAATCGTCGAAAGAATGCCCGCAAGGTCTTTAGGCTTGTCCAGAGCCGGAGCACTCGTCACCTTAAAATCAACGCCGAGTTCGTGGGCGGTAATCTGCGCAAGCGTCGTTTTTCCGAGACCCGGAGGTCCGATTAAAAGCAGGTGATCAAGCGGTTCTTCCCGCTGCTTTGCAGCCTGAATAAAAGTAAAAAGATTTTTCTTTACAGTTTCCTGCCCTAGAAAATCGGAAAGAAACTGAGGTCTTAAAGAATTTTCCTGAACGTCATCATCTTTTAAGTCTGCACGCACGATTGCAGAAAAATCTTCATCACGCTGAATCCGCTTTTCCATTTACGCAAGCTCCACAATTGCCTTTCTGAAAAGCAAATCTTCTTTTTCTTTCTGTGATTTTCCGCTGAACTCGCTTTCCATTTTTGATGAAAGTTCCGCTATCTTCTGTTCAACCATCCGTTTATCGTAGCCCATGCTCACAAGGGAAAGAACGACATCCGCAAAAGGGGAAGATTTTGAAATCGTGATCGTTTCCTTTTCTTCATGCAGCGAAAGTTTTCCCTTCAGAGCAAGAAGCATTTTTCCGGCAGTTTTTTTGCCGACACCGGGAATTTTTTCAAGCTGAGCAAGGTCGCCGTTCTCTAAAGTGTCAATCAGTTCGGAAGAAGTCGCGCTGCTCATGATTTTTACGGCACCTTTCGGACCTACGCCGTCAACTTTCAGCAAATCAAAAAAAAGTGAACGTTCTTCAGCACTCGAAAAACCAAAAAGTGCCATAGCGTTTTCGGTGTGCTGCATCCACGTGTATATTTTCGCTTCAGAACCAGCATCCGGCAGAAGCGCAAGGTTTGAATCAGGAACGGTCAGATCCCACTCAATCCCGTTGTTTTCTAAAAAAAGCTGTTTTGGAAATTTTCCGGTAATCGTCCCGGTTATCGAATTGAACA